>CAYFVP010000021.1:0-7882 GCA_964346655.1 uncultured Thermoplasmatales archaeon | reverse complement strand
ACTACAACAGGTCCGATTTGGAGTTTTACTACTGGATCTGAACCAAATAATCCACCGTATGTTCCAAGTAATCCAAATCCGTTTAATGGCTCAGTAGATTGTGATATTAATATTGATCTCAGTTGGACTGGTGGGGATCCAGATCCTGGTGATACTGTTGTTTATGATGTTTATTTAGAAGCAAATAATCCTGATCCGACCATTAAGGTTTCAGATGATCAAATTGAAACAACTTTTGATCCTGGTGTTCTTGATTATGGTACTGTTTATTATTGGAAGATTCATGCTAAAGATAATCATAATAGAGTGACTCTTGGACCTGTTTGGCATTTTACAACTGAGGATGCACCAAATGTACCACCAGATAAGCCAATAATTTCTGGTCCAAATAGTTTAAAAATTAATGAAGAAGGAATATTTACAGTTACTGTAACTGACCCTAATGAAGATCAGATATACATATATCTAGAATGGGGTGATGGAACTATCCTAGAATGGGATGGACCATTTAATTCAGATCAAGATGTTGACTATAAACACACTTGGACATCAAAAGATACATTTACAATCAAGGTTAAGGCAAAGGATACATTTGATGAAGAGAGCGGGTGGACTGAATTTGACGTAAAAATATCAAATCCAAGAACCAGAACATGGTTGAGATTTTTTGATATGTTTCCAATACTGCAGAGGTTGTTGGATTTTATAAAATAAGATATAACATTATCAATCCCTTTTTTACACAATAAATATTTATACTAGTTAATGTATTCAATTCCCACAAAATTCCCACAAAATTTGACATTCTTAATAAAAAGGAAAGAGGGGGAAGTATGAATCTTAAAAAATATAGTAAAAAAAGCCTGGCGATAACCATTGTTTTATTGTTTTTAGGAATGAGTTATTCATCTGCTTTTGCTGAAGAAGAAAAAACATCATCTGATGAGTCATCAACTACTATATATGAAGTAAATAATCCTAATGATACAAATGGATTCATATATGAAAATACTGATTGTTTTGTTATGGGAAGAGCTAGTGAAGCTGTCAAAAGAACATTTGATTCTAATATATGGCCTTATTTTAAAGGATATATTTGTTTTGGTATGGTAGGTGAACACATTGGGTGGTTTCCATCTGATGGATGGATTTATACTAATGGCTTGCAGGGTAAATGGAAATATGAAGGCTCGTTTTATGGATGGCTGGGGGACGGGGCTTGGTTCACAGTTAACCGTTGGCTAAGAATTTATTTTGAAGCTGTAAATGGTTTTAGAGGAATAGTAATTGGAGGGGCTTGGCCTTTTACTACTGGAATTTGTATTTTCATTGGCCATGCTGATAATGTTAGAATCAGTCATCTACGTCCTTCTTAAATATATTAAAAACCATATCCCCTTTAGAATTAGGATTAATTCCACAGTATATCCGAAAGTTAAAAATCTATGAAGGAAAGACCTATTTATAAGGAGAAAACAGGATTATAATTTTTTTATAAGAATAATTTTAATTTGTTTTTCCGAGATATTTTTTCTTATCTTTCTTTTTCATATGTCCATGAAAGACATCGATTAACTGCTGTAACTCCTGATAGCTGATTATTTTTCTATCTGTAATCTCAAGAAACGCTCTCAGTGCAAAATCGGATTTGTCTTTTAAAAAGAATATCACTCTACCATACATTTTTACCCTGCAAATATTTGGGAACTTCTTTTTAAGTATTTGATATTCATTTAGTCCATATTTAGAAGAAGGAAGGGCATATCCTCTATTCACTGTGTCTTTCAGTAAAAGGAATGCCCGATGACTAATATCTGCTTTTTTTGGTATATGTTTAATATCCTTTGTTAAATCTACGAAATAGTTATAACAAATGTTTAACTCCTTAGCTATCTGTCTCTTTGTTTTTCCATTTTCAATTCCTTTTCGTATCTTTTCTTTTATTTCTGGGGGGAGTCCTCTCTTTATTTTAATATCTATGGTATAATATCTCACAATGTGATGCGGTAATCTCATTTTTCTTGCTGTTTCTAATTTTGAATTATATTTTCTTACATTAGCTCTGATTTCTTTTATCTGCTCAGGAGATCTTTTTCTGCTCAGATCATATTTTATATCTCTGGTATATCTTCTCACTGCCGAGTAAGAAACATTAAGTTCTTTAGCTACTTGTTTCTTGAGTTTTCCTTTTTTCACTTCTTCGCGTATTTGCTGTTTTAGTTCGACAGGTATCCTTGATACTTTATTCATGTCAATTGTATACTTCTTTACCGTATTATAACCTACACCTAATTCTTTAGCTACTTCTTTCTTATTTTTTCCAGTTTTTACTTTATCTCGTATTTTCTGTTCAAGTTCCTCAGATATTCTTAAAATAGTAGGAATATCCTTGGTGTACTTCCTTACTACGCTACAGCTTACACCAAGCTCTTTTGCTACGTCTTTCTTATATTCACCATTTTTTACCCGCTTTCGGATCGTTTTTATGATGGTCTTATCTAATTTTTTCCATCGCATCAAATGAAAAGCCAAAAATCATCATATAAATAGGTATCCTTGAATGGCTGTTTTTGCTTGATATTTTTATGAAGGAACGGTTTTTGATTTCAATTGGGATTTTCTGTGATTTATAGAGATATTTACATCGATTATATATTGTGCTTCTATCTATACCATATTTTGTTGCAAGATCCTTTATTTGATGACCTTTTTCTATTAGTTTAGCTATCTTTTCACAATCTTCATCAGAAGGCTTTTTTCTTCTTGACATCAGTTAAAACCGCAAGAACTTATATATAAAGCTATTGAATATTCTTACTGTTAACTCTTGTGGTGTTAATTTTATGGTGTTAATATTATGGTGGTAACAGTGTTTTTTACTTTATAATTAATATTAATATGATATATGTGATTGTGAACTTCATAATGGTATGCTATTTAATTGTACAGTTATTGAAGTGAAAACAAATCTTTCAAGAGTTAATGAATTGATAAATAAAGCATATATAATTTTAAATGGAGAAATGCCAGATTCCAGTAAGGATTGCGATTATTGTAAGTGGAATCAAAAGATGATCAGTTTTTAGTATAATGTAACCTATTGTAGCTTTGATATATATCGAATCATCGGAAACATATTTGGGAATAACTCTAATAAATATGTAAGGAACGAATTGGTTGCAATCTTACTTCTGGGATTTGATATTTTAATCTCATGTTCAGCCCAGTCGCTTTCTCCACCATGAATATCTACAGCTTTCGCTCTGATGGTAAATGTTCCTTCCCAAAGGAATTTATGACTCACTTCAATGCTCACTGTAGAATTATATGGTCCATACCATTCTTTTACATCATATTTTCCCCAATCTATATAATAATTCAAATTATCTTTATCAGGATCTGTTGAAACAATGTTATACTTGATATTATCGTATTTTTTACCACTTGTAGGACCTGTTATTATTGGTGCACTTGGTCTTTGGTTTTCAAATGCAGCAGCTTTTATCAATATAACATCTTCTCCTCCCAATCCATAAGAATCTGAAAATCCAGCTATGATATATCCACCATCGCAGGTTTGCTGAACAGAATGTCCTCTATCATCCTCTAATTCCCCAAAAGTTTTATCCCACAATTTATTACCATCACTATCGGTTTTTATCAACCAAACATCATACCTCCCAGCACCATAAGAACTTGTTATTCCCGTTATAATATAACATCCATCAGCGGTTTGCTGAATAGAATAACCAAGATCATCACTATTTCCACCATATGTTCTATTCCATAGCTCATTACCACTAGCATCTGTCTTAACCAACCAAACATCATACCATACTGAAATACTATAAGATTTTGTAAACCCAGCAAAAACATACCCACCATCCATAGTCTGCTGTACAGAATAACCATAATCATCATCCTCCCCTCCAAAGGTCTTATTCCACTGCTCAACACCATCAGAATCAAGTTTTATCAACCATACATCAGATGGTATACCAGAAGGAAGAAATGTTTCACCAACTATGATATATTCACCATCATCAGTCTGATACACTGAACGGCCTATATCAACATTATTTGTTCCAATTGTTGTATTCCATTGTTCATTTCCATATGAATCAGTCTTAACTATCCATACATCACCTTCTCCAACAGCATAAGAGCAAGTATAACCAGTAATAACATATCCATCATCACTTGTATTCTTAACAGAATATCCTTTATCACTTTTTCTCCCTCCAAAAGTTCTATTCCATAGCTCATTACCACTAGCATCTGTCTTAACCAACCACATATCACACTCAATTCCATAAGATGCTGTAAAGCCTGCTATAATATATCCACCATCACTTATCTGCAATAAAGAATGTCCACAATCGCTATCTGCCCCTCCAAAGGTCTTATTCCACTGCTCAACACCATCAGAATCAAGTTTTATCAACCATACATCATGCGATCCAGCACCATAAGATCTTGTTCTCCCAGATAAAATATATCCATCAACTATTGTTTGTTGAACGGAATAACCTATATCAGTTTCTGAGCCACCAAAGGTTTTAATCCATTCACCATCAACAGAATTACTAACAAAATTATTCTGACTACAACCAATAATAACCTTATTATTATAATATATATCCCAAGATGAATCAATTAATCCAACATTAACTAAAGCATCTGGCTTTTCTTTTGTCACATTATCAAATTTTGAAATACTTGTGATTTTCATATCCATCGCAGTAGTAAAAGGTGCAAAAAGTATTAAAATAAATATTCCAAAAACCAAACCTTTTCTAAATCTGCAAAATATCATATGAATTCTCCTATTTTAAAATATGTATAAAATATTTAAATTTTTCTAATCTTGGATTATAATTGTAATCTAACCTCTATGAAAAGATAACATTTATTTGATTTAATTTAATAAAGGAAAAATTCTGTTAACTAAAAACAAAATATTTTTAAATGTTTAAATTATAAGAAAACATACCGAGGGAGGCAATATGTGTAGAAAAATTAGTTTTAAAAAGAAATTTGGAGCTACTGTTCTAATTATTACCTTTCTTGTATCGTTTATAGTTCTAAGTTCTTCATCAGCAGAAGCAACCAGTGAAGATGAAATGGTATTAGATTTTTCATTCCAAGAACCTGTAATAACAGAAGTAAATATATCTAATATCACGTATCATAAAGTCACAATGAATGAAACACAAGTTATGGATTTACCAAGAGTTCCTTTATTACCTATAAAACCATTAAAAATACTACTACCTCAAAATGCTACATTGGTATCGATCAATGTTACTTATGAAGAAAACACATCACTGGGAAATGGCTTTAATGTAATTCTTGGATCAGAACAAACTGATTTCAATTCATCTCAGCAAAATCAGTCAAACGAATATAATTTTAATACTTCTCTACCCTATCCCACAGAACTGTTTAATTATTTTGGCATCCAAGGATTCAGAGGTTATAAAATCCTTCTTCTCAACCTATATCCTGTTCATTATATTAATGATACTGGTGAAATTTATTATTATAAAAATATGACTGTTACTATAAAAACAAAAAATTCAGGTTCTGCGCATCCCTTTTTCAGGGATCTATCAAAGGATGAAACAAGAATTATGCAGACACTCGATGTTTATTATGGATATGGCAATTATACTGCATATAATGAATCTATTTGTAATTCTTCTCTTGTTCCCTCCGACAAGGATTATGACATGGTTATTATCACAACAAAAAATTTCGAAAGCGGTAATTCAAATCCGGAGAAGGGTGGTCGTGAATCATTAACATTTCAGGATTTAGCGTACTTTAAAAATAATGAGACAGACCCTATTGTTAAAACAGCAATAAGATATGTTGAGGACATTTTAAATTGTAAGGAGTATCATTGGGATGGATGCTGGGGTGATGGTAAAGATGAAGAACTGTTTAACGATACAGCATGCCATATCAGAAATTTCATTAAAGACGCTTATTCAAACTGGGGTATTGACTATGTTCTGCTTGGAGGAGATGTCGATATAATCCCTGAACGAAAGCTGTGGTTTAACAGACAAGAAGAATCTGAAATAATATATGATAAAACTGCTTCAGATCTCTATTACGCTTGCCTAGATGGCAACTACAATAATAATGATAATGTTGATGATAAATATGATCATTCGGAATTTTGGGGAGAACCTAGTGATGGCGATTTTATCCTTTCCAATAAAGATGAACCATTAGGAGGCGGGGCTTTTTATGTAAATGCTCAATCTTTTTGGAATTTAGATGCTGGTTTATTTACATCTGCTATAAATTTAACTGGGTATGATAATGCAACTTTGAATTTTTCAAAATTATTTAAATGGGACTGGCAAACGAATTATAATGAGTATTGGGCTGTAAGGATTTATTCAGGTGGTGAAAGTGCATCAAATAGTATTTTCGAAGAAGAATTGAAAAATGTGTCGATAGAACAGGAGAATGAGGGATTAAAAATTGAATTAATAATAGAAAATCAAAGCAATTATACTGACCCAAGTAAAGTTTATATCGAGTTCTATTTCTATAATGATAATTTTGATGATTCGTTCTTTAGAATAGATGAAGTCAGTGTTAAAGTGCCAGACGGAGATTACTGGGAGGAGATCCTATTTGAAAGCTTTGAAGGGGATGAATTCCCCCCAGAAGGCTGGGAACAGATTCAATATAGTTCTGGAGGCAGATGGAGACGGAAACGCTATAATGACAATTTGGATTTAATCGCTGAGGTTTATGTAGGAAGAGCCCCTGTAGGCGATGAAGATGAGGTTGATTATTTTGTTACCAAAACCAAAGCATATGAGCAAACTCTTAATAACACAAATTATCTTAAGAATGTTTTATGGCTTGGATCAAGATTAGAAACCGGATCGTTTCCTGCATGGCCAACAGCCAAAACATATAAAGATGAAATGTTAGAAGATCCTTGTTGTACTAATCATAGCTATCAAACTTATGGAATACCCGATGAATATACAGTTGATACACTATATGATGAAGATTGGGATGAAATATATGGGCCATATACTAGGGGTTGGCTTAAAGATGATTTACTAAGTAAGATAAGAAATGCCTACAATTGGGTGCATCTCATAAATCATTTAGGTCATGGTGGTTTTACTAATAATTTCGATGGATTTTGTTTTAGTAAATGTTTTTGGGAAAACGAAGAACAATGGGGAAGTAATGAAGGTTTGGAGTGGATTGATTATTTTAAAAATAGTGATTGTGATGAACTAGATAATACTGAAAAATATTTTTTTATGTATTCTCAGGCATGTTACGGTGGTAATTTTTCATATAAAGATTTTGATTGTTTGGCTGAATTTCTGACTGTAAAAAAACCCAATGGTGCTTTTGCGGTTATTATGAACTCCAACGGTGGAATTATGTCCAACATTGATACTAATGGGTGGTCACAGAGATTTGACAGAGAATTCTGGGACGCAATCTACGGTGAGGAGATATACGAATTGGGTCGTGCAAATCAGGATTCAAAGGAAGATAATTTAAATTTTTTAAAAATGGAGGAATACACGAACCCTGCTGGATTTGCATATGCTAGAAGGTGCTATTATCAGTTGAATCTATTCGGAGACCCATCAGTTCAAATAAAACTCCCAAGTGAAAACAACCAGCCTTACGGTCCAAGTACACCAGAAGTAGACTCAAACAACGGACAATCATATACCTTTAAAACAAATACTACAGACCCTGAGGGTGACCAAGTCAGCTACAAATGGAAAATAGATGACACAGAATGCAGTTACTGGACCAAATATTATAACTCTGGTGAGAACGCATCTCAGACATTGCAGCTTCCACTTGGAAATCATCAGAT
>CAYFVP010000020.1:0-33131 GCA_964346655.1 uncultured Thermoplasmatales archaeon | reverse complement strand
AGTATTGACATCCACATCAGTTGCACCATCAGACGGACTAGGATTACTTGGTGTATCTGGCGGATTATTTATTCGTGTGGTAAAACTCCAAATTGGACCTGTTGCTGAAACACCATGATCATCCCAAGAAACAATCTTCCAATAATATGTTACTCCAAAATTCAATAATCCTGGATCATATATTGTTCCGGATAGACCAACCGAAACCAATGGAGGAGAACTTGTTGTCCCAAAATAGACATCATAAACAACTGTATCACCAGGATCAGGATCTCCACCTGTCCAACTGAGGGTAATATAAACATTTACATCAACAGCACCATCAGACGGACTAGGATTACTGGGTGTATATGGTGGATTATTAGGGCCCTCAGTGGTAAAATCCCAAATTGGTCCTTCAGCAAATAAATCATAGTTATCCCATGCTACTATCTGCCAAAAGTACTGTGTATTAAAATCCATAGTCCCAGGATCATATGTTGTATCAGTCTGGTTGCTAGTAACCTTTGGAGGTGGGCTACTACCACCAAAATACACATCATATGTAACAGTATCAGAAGGATTTGGATCTCCACCAGTCCAACTAAGATCTGCATCTGGATCAACATATACTGCACCATCTGCAGGTGAAGGGTCACTTGGTGTATAAGGAGGTAGATTTACATAACCATTATTTTTATAGTAAATATCTTGGTCATAATCAAAATTACCATAATATTCGTATCCACTCCAAGCTACATGTACACGTTCGAAACATGAAGGTTCAACTTTTACTGATGCAAACCAGGAAATCGCAAAAAAATCATCAGTTACTTTCTCTATAGTTGACCAACTACCGCCACTTGGTTTTTTCCTATAAAATATATCAAAAAATTCACCCGCAAATTCATCCCATACCACATGGATGGTATCATCAGAACCTACATCAATAGAGACTGTAAAACATGCATCAGAACTAGATAAAATCTCAGTATCTGACCATTCACCACCACTGGGTTTCATCTTATAACATATGGTATAAAAATAATAATCAATAAGTTCACTCCAAACAACATGAACATTACTATCTTGATCAACTACCACTTTAGCCCAAAATGATTCTTCACTAGCCTGAGTTACTGCTTCAGCAGCTGTCCAATCGCCACCACTAGGTTTCATTTTATAATAAATATTAGGAGTATAAGTTTCATCATATTCCATCCATACGATATGAACATTTCCATCTGAATCGACATATAAATTTGGAAGATTGACATAATCTGAAGAATCAAATGTAACAATTTCAGGATCTGACCAATCACCACCAGGTGGCTTCATTCTATAATAAATATCCATCTCCTCTTCGGAAATAGCTCCAAGCATAGCTACATGAAGAGTTCCATCTGATTCAACAGCTAAAGATGAAAACCCTGAATAAACACAACTTACTGGCGATATAATCTCTACAGCTGTCCAATCACCACCAGGTGGCTTCATCTTATAATAAACATTACTAGAATAATAGTAATAATCATATTCAATCCATGAAACATGAACTGTTCCATCTAATTCAACAGCTAAAGATGGAAATTCACATGGATCAGAACTCTCTGAAGAAACAATCTCGGTGATTGTCCATTCACCGTCGTATGGTTTCATCTTATAAAAAATATCTGTATCACTACCAGATCCTCCAAAATCAGTATCATCGCCCCATGCAATATGAATATTTCCTGATTCATCAATTCCAAGGGAACAAAAAAAAGATTCCTCGGTACTTTCTGAAGATACAAGCTCGGTGGGAGTCCAATCTGAGAGCTCCTTATTTGATAAAATAGGTAAGTTTTTAATAGTGTTGGATTTCAATTCTTTATTTTTCAAATCGTTAATCCTCTCAATAAAATCTAGTCTAAAAAATTTATTTTTAAAATTGCTTTCCATTTTAACGTTACTTACATTCCCATTTATAGTTGGTATAACACTTGCTCCAATTAAAAAAAATACAATAAAAACAATCATGCCTTTTCTAGACAATATATTCTTCATTTACTTGCCTCCCCAATATATAATCTAAATAATGGTATATAAATGTAGGCATGATTTTTTTTATAAAAAATCGATATTTTGTTTGTAAAATACTAATTTTGCACTAAAAATAAATTAAATTTTTTTCCACAATTTAATAGGCTAAAAACATAATAATGATTTGATATTAATCTTATGGGAAACAAAATATTAAAAAAAATATGATTTGATTTTGATATATACATTATTCAAAAAAATATCAGGATTAAATAAGTTAGTTTAGAAAAAAGCTTTCGACGTGTTCAATTTTTAAAATAGCTTATCGCCTATTATATTTTTTAAAATTTTTAGAAAATCTTAAAAAAAAAGTCTGAAATCTAAAATAAAAATTAATAATGTTTATCTTATAAAATATAGAATTCTCTGTAGTGAGGAAATCATATCTAAAAACCTAAATGAATTGGAGTCAAAGGCTGCTTTGTTTCTCATAATATTTATTGGAAATGGATCTGACCACTCACTTTCGTTTCCATATAGATCTATTGCTATTGCACTAATTGAATGCATTCTTTTTTCATTCCACCTGTGATAAAATCTTACCACTTCACCTGTTTTATAGGGGCCAAGGGTTCCATCAATAGTCTGATCTCCCCAATCAATAATATATTTAACCCATTCATCTCCATCAACATCAACGGCCACAAATTCAAAATAATATTTTTTTCTGACTTTTCCACTACCTGGTCCATTAATAGTTGGTGGATTTGGTGGATTGTTAAATTTTTTAATGTTTGCCCATGTTATGTCACTTGTAGAATTATCTTTACTATCAGTAATAGTAAATTTTACAGTATAGTTACCTGCACTACTATAATTATGCTCTGGATTTTTTAAGTTGGAAGTATTGCCATCACCAAAATCCCAAAACCAAGTATAGGGCGGATTACCACCAGTTGCTGATCCATAAAATTTTTCTGGGTAAGTTAATTCGTTATAATATGGACCATGTGCGTTAGCCCTGTAATTTTTATATACCTTTAATGTAGGATCTCCAAGTATCGTCGTTCCATAATAATTAGCAATATCGTGTTCATTGTATGGATAATGATGTTCAAACCATTTTATTAACGCCTGTCCAAATGAAAATCCTTGTCCAAATGGCTCATACAAATATCTAAAATCTCGACTTAATTCGCTTTTTGTACTTCCAATTACCGCTAAAGAAGGTGTGTTTGTATTTAGAATATATGCATATCCCAGACAATTATAATCAGTGAATTTAAGAGCATGGCAACAGTGTAGAAAGTAAAATAAAGCCATAGGAGAAGCTGATCGTATACTATTACTAAATGCTAAACCTCCATCATCAAATAAATGTCCGAATGATTTTGAATGGCAGGTAAGTTGAATAAATTCATAAGGACCTGACAGCTGATTGTTTAAATAATCGTTTTTATTAACATTTGGATAACTTATTGCATTATAATTTTCGTATGTATATCCAATATCATTTAAAAGAGCATCCCAGTCACTCCACTCACGATCAGTATAAGTAAGAGCAAAATTAGTTTGGGGAACATTTCCCACCCAAAATTCATGAACCTTATTTAAATACTTTTTATAAATCTCAATTTTTCCCTTTTCAATTGCTGGTACTTTAGATGCATCAATACGACCTATAAAAATATCAGGAGAAGCATCACCATCTCCATCAGTGTGGGAATCATATAGTCCATCATTGTCTGCATCAATCCATTTTCCATCCATGTCCATTAAGAAGAGATCACATAGAAAATCTTCATCATGACTATACCATGCAGCAGGAAAGTTACCAATAAGGACTACCCCAACAAGATTAAATCCGTTATCCCAATAGTAAAAAATATGATCTTTTAAATCTTCAACAGTTCCACCAGAGGTTTCAAAAACAATAGCAGCATAACCAACATCTACTAAGGTTGAAGAATAAACATTAATTTCATCTTCAAGCTGTGGCAATAAATTAGAGTTTACAAATACAATAACCAATGGATTATCATCATTATTTAATAGTTCTGTGATTTTATGAACAGAAAACGGCTCAATCTTTCTCTTACAAATATTACCTTCATAGGTGTTCCGGAAGCTATCCCAATCAAAATCTTGAATGTTTAAAAAATTATTCCAATAATAATTAGAGTTCATCCCTTTATGTTGTACAGTAAGAGAAAGCTTAAGCAATGGACAAACAATTTCTCGATTATCAAAGGATAAAGTTGATTCTATTTCTATCTCATTTGAAATTACAGTATTATTTCCAATACTCATTGGAGCTAAAGTGGAACATATAAACAGAATATATAAACCAAATGCAAGAGATCTTTTACTCAAACTGTAACCTCCTCCAATAATATAAATCAGTTAAAGGTATATAAAACTTTTAGATGAGTCATTCATCTAACAATTTCTACATTACACGAAACATATCTATAATTCTCAATCAAAACAAATAATATGATTATGGACTTGTTTCCTCAGGACCAAATCTCATAAAATCCGAAGGATCATTCATATTATTATATGAAGTTTTAATCCAAGCACTACTTCTAATAATCTTAGACCATCTTACTTCATCAAATACTGCATCAGCATACTTTGTTCCGCTTTCAGGTCTGTGTCTACCTAAATCATCAGAAACTGGAGTATCACGCATATAATCACCAGCTCTTTTCTCATGAGTGACAGCTACTTCATCTCCATTTATAAAGATATCAATTTCATTTATTCCTCCTAAAAGAAAAGTCGATGTCAAATATATCCATTGACCTACAGTAGAATAAGAATCATTAGTAATACCATTTGTTCTTTTACCACCCGTCCCTTTATAAGCACAACTTCTAAATTTACCATTATCAACAAAGCTTATGAAATAAGATACATAATCTGTTCCCTGAGTATTATATTTAGTCATAAGAATGCTATCTTGAGTTTCAGGTTTAACCCAACATTCCCATGTCATAGTTGAAAGAGAGCCATCACCAGGTTGACTCATATCTCCAAAAGAAATATAGTCTTCCTCACTATTTTCAAAATCTCTAGCATTCCCTATTTTACCAGATACTATGTTGGTTCCATGATTTTCACCATCATCAATTCCCGCACTATCTTCAAGGCTATCACCAAGATGCCAAACATGAATATAGTTATCATCCCAAACCTTGCTAGGATACTCCTGACTATCACAATTTGGATTACCATAATATATATAGAAAACTGTATCAGTATTTTCAACAAGAATGGGAATATTTACCCAAGCAACAAGCCTACCAGAAGAACCCACATACTTTTCAATTTCATGAAACAATCTATTCGCAACACCAGAATCATCCATGAATAAAATATCATCACCATCATCCTGAGCCTTATTCCTAATATCAGAATCAACAATACTAATTAGCACAGGAAAATCTGAAAGATCTCCATCAACCTCATCATGATCAATTGTTATTTTTTTACGATACAACCAGCCCTCGTCAAAAGGATCAAAAACCATTATAGGCTGAGTCTTAAAACTAAAAACCTCACGAGTCCAATACGTACCATCAGTAACATTCACAAACCAAGAATAAATAGTAGTATAATCAAGACCACTAACATCAATAGTATACAAACCATCACCAACACCACTACTACTACCCGAACCAATATCAGGAACAGTTTCAACAGAATAATCCATCAAATCACCCTGAAAATCCTTCAAAGTAAATCTAAGCTTAGAGATATCAACAGGCACCCAATCATCACCATCACTTGGAAATTCAACAGATACAACAGGAGCAACAGTTTCAGTTGTAAAAGAATAAGTCTTCTCAACAGTATTATAATTATCCTTAACAACCAAATGCCAAGAATACTTTGTATTACCCTGAAGACCACTAACAGGAACCTTATAAACACCATTTTTCTTCCTACTACCACTACCCGAACCAATATCAGGACTAGTGCTAACAGTATAGCTCATAAGATTATTTTCAGCATCAGTAATCCTAAAACTAAGCTCATCAAGAGAAACAGAAACATCCTTTGCCTTATTAGCAGGACTTACATCAGAAATTTTAGGAGCCTCATTAGGAGGAACATACCACTGTATTGATTTTGCATTTACAAAAGTAAATGTTGAATAACCAATAAAAGCATAAAAAGTTTCACCAAAAAGAGAATAAGTAAGACCAACACCAATAAAACCAAGAGCAAAACCATTTTGAGTTCCACCAGCTATAAAAACTCTTTTTGAAAGAAGACTATTTGCATTAGTTCCACATCCTTCTGAACCAGACCACAAAACAAAACCACGAGGCCTAGGAAGCAAAAACAAAGGAATAGGAATACCATTACCACCACTTGCCATACTGCAAAAAAATAACATAGCAGAAGCACTACTAGGTCCAGGTAAACTATTAAATAAATCAATAACCTCCTGAGTAACAAAAAACCTTTGAAGACTCCTCATTCTATTAAAGACATTATGAAAACTCATAAAATCAGATGTTTTCATATTTAAACCAGATCTATCTTCAAACCAATGAAGCCAAGAAGGATTCAACAAAGAAAGCACACTATCTTTAGACATACCCACAGGTAACAAACCATATTCTTCTAACAAATCAACGAAATCAGATTTCAAAGACTTAGTTTCTTCACTTAAGGGTTCATTAACGATTTTATATTTCAAATCTTCAATCATACTTGCTATTTCTTCAGCAATATAATTTGATAGGTCTATACTACATTCTTTTGAACCTGTTTTATCAAATGTATAAAAAGTACAAGGGGATAAATCCAGGTTTTCACCCCCCCCCCGAATCGACTTTAAAAGAATCCACCTTAAAATTACCACTATTTATACTAGGTGTTATACCAACACCAACAAATATAATTACAATTGCAAAAACCAGCGTCTTTCCAGACAAATTTCTCTTCATGAGCCTCCCTCTAATATTTGTAGGTACATGTCATTAATAATATTTAAAATATGTATACAAATTTATGACAGATTAAAAAAAATCTGTTCCAAATGTAACAATGAATAACCTTAAGTTTGTCTGTAAGTTTTGATTTTTAAAATTTAACAACCTATGCAGTATTGGAAACTGCTCAAAAATAAAATAGAAAAATGAATTACAGCTTTGCCTATATTTAGCATTCCTATTTATTGGAGTTCTGAGTAAAATATATTGAGAGTCGTATTTTATAAATCTACCAGATTCTTCGAAAACTGTAGCTTTGACCCTATAAAGGCCATCTTCCGTAATTATCCAAGACCAAATATTATTTAGTTCATGAGTTTCATCTGCTTTCAATGGATTTTTTGAGTCATTAAAGATATAGATTGGTTCTAACTCTTCGATTAAATCTGCAACAAACAAACTTTCAAATATTCTGAGAACAACTTTATAATAACTACAATCGATTGGCCCAAGGTTTTTTATTTTAACTTTAAAATCTATGGTTTGGTTTGTAACTTTTAGAAATTTACCTGCATCTAAATCTATTTGCAAATTGTATGAATTCATACTTAATCTAGAACAAAATTTTTTACTACTAAACACGGATAGTGAGAAGATATTACTCTGACAAAACAGGCAAAAAACCAGCAGCACAACAACAATATATACAACTTTTTTCTTCATTTATGCCTCCTCCGTTTCATCTATCTAGATCTATTTATAAGTATTTAAAATTAGTTATGAATTTTTTTATAAAACACAGATTTTTTATGTTTTTAATATTGATTTTGCACTGAATATCATTAAAAAATTACTCTTTAACAAATGTTCAGGGTATTTAATTTAAGTTTAAAATTAAAAAACATTATCAATATTTTAATGTTAAATTCAACTAAAAAGTATTAATTCCATTTTTCTACACAATAATTATATATTAAATCTGTGGTTTACCGCTTTGATATGGAACGGTTTACAAAATCAAAAACAATGGTATTTCCAAGAGAGATAATAGTAGGTCATAACACAACTCCTCAAATTGCTGAATTATGTGACAGAATAAGTGAAGGAAAATCTATTTTGATAGTCGAAGATAAAAAAACCAAGAAATTATCTGGAGACGATATAAACAAAATCCTAAGAAAAGCAGATTATGAGGTTAAAGAAAAGATAGTATCCAATCCAACTGTGGGAGAAGTTAATCGTTTAATAAATTATGCTCATAAAAACAAAATTGATTTATTAATTGGGGTAGGAGGAGGAAGTGTAATTGATGTAACAAAACTTGCAGCATATGAACTTAAAAGACCTTTTGTAAGTGTTCCAACATCTGCTGCACATGATGGAATTGCCTCCCCACGTGCTTCTTTAAAACACTCAAGAGGATCTGTATCAAAAACTGCAGTTTCACCACTTGCAATACTTGCAGATACAAAAATCATTAATAAAGCACCATATAGAATGCTTGCATCAGGATGTTCAGATGCAATATCTAATATATCAGCTGTAATGGACTGGGAACTTGCACATAGACTAAAAGGTGAAGAATATAGTAGTCACGCGGCAGTTCTTGCAAAAACAGCTGCTCAACTTTTAATAGAAAATGCTGAGGATATTAGAACAAATACAGAAGAATCATCATGGCTTGCTGTTAAAGCCATGATTGTTTCAGGTGTTGCAATGAGTGTAGCAGGCAACACACGACCAGCATCTGGTTCTGAACATATGTTTTCACATATGCTTGATCATCTTGGACCAGGAATAATGCTTAAAGGAAAAAAGTACAAAAGACCTATGCATGGCGAACAATGTGGTGTAGGAGCAATAATGATGGTTTACCTACATGGGGGAGATTGGGAAAAAGTACGTGATGCAATAAAAAAAATAGGAGCACCAACAACCTCAGAAGAGCTTGGTGTATCAAAGAAAAAAATAATAGAAGCACTAGTTCGTGCTCAAGAAATAAGACCTGAAAGATACACAATTTTAGGAGAAACTGGTCTTACAAATGATGCAGCAAAAAGACTTGCAAAAATAACAGGTGTTATATAAATGCCATTAGTAACTTTAATTGGAGAAAAACTAGCAATAAAAGATGGTGAATTTACATATATTGGACCAATTAATGAATGTAGAAATTGCAAATTAAAAACAGTATGTTTTAATTTGAAAACAGGGAGAAAATACAAGATAACAAATGTGAGAGATAAACGTCATAACTGTAATATCCATGAAGGAACAACTGTTGTTGTAGAAGTACAAGAAAATCCTCTTATTATTTCAACAGAAGAAAAAATAAAAGAAGGATCAACAGTAAAAATAAAAGCTATAAACTGTAATAGTATCGGTTGCCCAAACATTGAATTTTGTAGTAATATAATTAATAAAGATAAAAGTTACAAAATAAAAAAGGTAATTGAAAAAATTGATTGCCCACTTGGGTATAAGCTACAAAAAGTAGAAATTTCTGAAGAATAAATCAATGACATTTAACATTATAAATCAAACCATTATCATTAAAATAACCAAGAGAACCAACATTATCACCAACTATCTTTTCCCAATAGGTAAAATTAGGTTTAGTTTTATTATGTAAATTATCAGTAATCTGTGCAAAACCAATACATATAATAGATGATCCAGAAATCACACAATTCCAGGTTTCACCTATAATTTTAATTTTTTCAAAGGGATCTTTAGATGTATCATTTCCACTATATATGACATACATTGATTCATGACCATATTTTATATTTCTTCTACCTTCAACAATGGACCCTTTATCTAAATCAATGCCAGATTTTTTTGCATTATTTATTGTTTCTAGGGTTTTTGCATATAAATCATCTTCTTTCATCATAAAAAGTGTTTTAATACTTGTAACTGAAACATATGCAGGATAAGAGTTATTATTATTTCTATAAGTAAAGCTTGCCCATTTTTCTAAACCAAAAAAATTATCATCTCCATCTCTTTCTTCTATATCCTCAGTCCAAGAGGAAAGAAATTTATCAGAGATATATGCTTTTGTTAATTGATTGGTTGAAAATACTGTTAAAATAACAATAATTATAATAATTATTGTAATAATTGCATACAACTTACTGTTTTTCCCCTCACCTTTGAAAAACATTTTCACAACAAGATTAATCAATAGATTTTATAAATTCAGCAATCTTTTCTCGCTTGTTTTTTTCATTTGGTAAGGCAATTGAAGCACGCCATCTTTTTGTTTTATCTGATAAATAATAACCACGTGATATGGCAAAAAATTCATTTTCTCCAATTGGAGTTTTAACCTTTCTTTTGGAAATTTCAATAAAGCTATTCTTACCAAATTTTACTTCATTTGCTTTTACTGTTTCATATTCAACCATGAAAATTCCTCCAATATCTTCACATTATATATTATGACTATATTAATTAATATATTTATTTATAAAAAGAAAATATTTTTAATTATTAATAAGTAAAATTTTATTTCTTAATTCCTAGTTCTTTTTTAAGTAGTGCAGCTTTATCAGTTTTTTCCCATGAAAAATCAGGGTCCTCACGACCAAAATGACCGTATGCAGCTGTTTTGTAAAATATTGGTCTTCTAAGGTTAAGATGATTTATAATTGCTCTGGGTGTTAAAGGGAAATATTCACGGATAAGTCCTTCTATTTTATTAACTGAAATTTTATTGGTTCCAAAACAATCAATATTAATTGATACAGGTTCTGCAACACCAATTGCATATGCCAGTTGAATTTCACATTTATCAGCAATACCCGCAGCTACTATATTTTTTGCAATGTAACGAGAAATATAAGCTGCGCTTCTATCTACCTTAGTTGGATCTTTTCCAGAGAATGCTCCACCACCATGCCGACCGACTCCACCATATGTATCAACTATGATTTTTCTCCCAGTAAGGCCTGCATCAGCATATGGACCCCCTCTTACAAATGCGCCAGTAGGATTAACATGAAATATGGAATTTTTATCAATCCATTTATTACAAGTTGGTTTTATGACTTTTTCAATAATATCCTTTCTTATTTTATCATAAGAAATTCCACCTTCATGTTGGGTTGATACAACAATGGTATCAGCCCTCAAGGGTTTTCCTTTTTGATCATATTCTATTGTTACTTGTGATTTTCCATCAGGTCTTAGGTAGGTTATCTCATGCTTCTTTCTTGCTTCAGATAGCCTTTTTGTAAGCTTATGGGCAAGTAATATTGGAAGTGGCATAAGTTCTTTAGTTTCGTTACATGCATATCCATACATCATTCCCTGATCTCCGGCACCTTGCTCCTTATGAAGGCCATATCCTTCTGTTACTCCTTGGGAAATATCTGGACTTTGTTCTGTTATTTGCACCCATACAGAACATGTTTCCCATTCTATACCATATTCAGCATGTGTATAACCAATATCTTTTATGATATTTCTTACAGTTCTTGGAATATCAATATAACCTTTAGTTGTCATCTCTCCAAAAACCATAACTCCTCCATTTTTTGTTCCTGTTTCAATTGCCACTCTTGAATATTTATCTTGCCTTAATGCCTCGTCCAAAATGCCATCTGAAATTAGATCACACATCTTATCAGGATGACCTTCAGTAACAGATTCTGAACTAATAAGAATCTTTCTTTTTGACATAATTCCACCTTAAAAGTATTATTTAGCCTCCGGATTGATAAAAAGTATGAAACAAAAACCTAGTTATTAATTTTTTTAAATAATATTGAAAAAATTTTTGAGATTAATCAGGTAATTTTCTTGTTGTCCATATATCGTCTTCAAGTGCATCGTATACTGCTTCATCTGATATATCATCTATTGTATGTTTATCAGAAAGAACGCTTCTAGTTCTTTTATTTTCATCTTTTGCATATTTAAGGATTATATCCTTCTTTATTACCCAATAATGTGTTCGCCATTCCCTTCCATCATAAAGTGTTGTTTCTTCCCGTTCAGTTGTAAGCATTCCTTCTTCTTCTAAGATATAAAACAACTGTCGATCTTCAGGGTCTAAAACATTATCGATAACCCTATCTTGAAAGCCAAATATATCCATTACAAATCCAGCATCCCTTCTAGCCTCATCTATACCAATACCAACTCTATTTGCTATAGCCTTCGATAAGTCATCTAGCGTGATAATATTCATAATAATTCACCCTCTTCTTGTATTTCACTATTAATTTTGCCCTTATATAGTGTATATGAACTAATATATATACTTTTTGATTAAATTTCCTAAAAACTTCCTAAAAAATAAAAAAAAATACCTAAAAATTGCATAAATTATAAATATAATTAATAAGGTAAGAGATATTGGATGAGACAGGACGAGTTAAATGAAAAGTTTTCAGGAGAATGGCTTTTATTCTTTAACGATAAAATTATTGATCATAGTGCAAATGTTGAAGACATGCTAAAACTTGCTGAAAAAAAATTTCCAGCTGAAAAGTTTCCAAATGATAATATAAAAATCTCAAAAGTAATTGATGGACCAATTAGAGGTTTTTAAATATATAAAATACTAGATTTTTAATAAGGGTAAGTTAGATTTTTATTTATAAATCTTATTTTTAAAACTTGAATTTATGAATCTTTGGTTAATACTTGGTATTACAAGTTATTTATCATATGCAATTTCGACTTGTATTGATAAATATATGATGAAATTAAGATATAGTATTATAATTACGAATATGATCAAGGCAATTTTTAATGGTTCAATTCTAGTAATTATTGGTTTGATTTTTTTTCAATTAGATTTTTCAGGTAATATTTCATTGATATGGTTTATTCCAGGAATTATTTATGCATATTCTTCAGTTATATATTATATTGCCCTGAGAAAAAAAGATGTAGGGCAAATTATTCCCCTTTATCAATCTCTTGGAATTCTCTTTATTTTTATAAGTTCTATAGTAGTTTTTAATGAATATTTAGATGGTTCAGATTATCTTGGCGTTTTTGATACTAATAGGTGTTTATTTAGTTTTAAGTGAAAAAAAATTAAGCATTCCTAATATTGATAAAGCTTCTCTTTTAATTTTGATATTAATACCAACGGATCTAATTAGTGCTTTAATAGTAAAAAATTTACTATTTGATGTTAAACCAATAAATCTAGCAATAATTATGTATTTTTCTGCAGCTTTATTCTTATTTAGCTTTCAATTTTTATTTAGAAAAAAGATCACATTTGAAGTTTCAAATATAAAAAAGAGAGTTCCAAAAATTTTAAGTGCTTCAGTTTTTGGAGCACTTGGAACCTTATTTCTTTATCTTGCACTATTTTATGGAAATGCATCAAAGGTTTATCCTCTTGCTGGACTTACTTCTGTTTTTATTTTTATAATTGCTTCATTTTTTTTAAAAGAAAAATTTTATGTCCATAGATTATGTGGTATAATTATTGCATTTTTTGGAATATACTTTATATCATAATTTTTTACTAAAATATCAAAAGTATTATCTTTAATAATTTGATTACAATCAACTCCATGGTTGAAAAAATATTTACATTTAATTATTTCAAATATCCTGTTGTTCCTGTTAAATTCTATTACAATGGAAAAGAAACGCCGTTTATCGACGCGTTACTTGACTCTGGTGGAGATTTTATTGTTATTCCAATGCCAATTGCAAATTATCTTGGTTTAAAGTTAAAAAAAGCAGGAGATGTTGATACTGCCGGTGGTGTTGCCTCTCTTTTTAAAGCAATCCTTAATATGATAATGGGTGGCAAAGATAATTTTGTTGAATATAATAACATTCAGATACATGTGTCTGCTAGGAGTGATATACCAGTTCTTATTGGTAGATATCCTATTTTTGAAGATTATGAAATAATTTTTAGAAAACAAAAAAATCAATTAATTTTAAGATCAGTTTTTAATAATGCTAAAAATTAATTAAATATTCTTAAACTAATTCTAAATATAAAATGATGCAATTATTTTTAAACTCAAAATCATTCTATAATAAAAATTCGTAATTATTGATTCGATTCGCACATAAAATATATATATAAGAACTGTTATAGCGGGTAGACTATTTCATAATTAATATTGTTTAGAGTGAGATATATTTAAAGTATACTATATATAGGTTGAGTCCCGGCCTGTTATAGGGCCTGTAGCTCAGCTAGGTAGAGCATCTGGCTTTTAACCAGGTGGCCAAGGGTTCGAATCCCTTCAGGCCCGCCTTATCATTAAAAGCACTAGGAGGAGCAACCTTAATGGCCAAAATCCCTGAAAAACAGCCACTTGATATATTACAACATAAATTGATACCTCTTCATATAATTATTTCTGAAGATGAAAAAAAAGAATTACTAGAAAAATATAATATAACACCGGAACAACTGCCAAAAATTATACATACAGATCCAGTTACTATTGCAATTGGTGCTAAACCGGGACAAATTATTAAAATAATTAGAAAAAGTCATACTGCGAAAGAAGCAGTGGCTTACAGACTTGTTGTAGAAAGTAATGAATAATATTAATAGGTGTTATACATGAGAGATCTTATTGACTCTTTTTATAGAGAAAGAAGTATTGTAAATCATCAAATAGCATCTTATAATGATTTTTTAGATCGGCGATTACAAAATATTGTTGATAGTACAATTATAGGTCAAGAAGAGGAAATAGAACGAGGGTATATATATCCAGAAATAGAAGGTTATAAGATAAAATTTGGGAGAATATCAATTGGAAAACCAGAAGTAAAAGAAGCAGATGGAACAGTTAGACCCCTTACTCCTATGGAGGCTCGTTTAAGAGATCTAACCTATGAAGCACCAATAACTTTGGAATTCATCCCTGTAAAAGACGAAGTTGAGTATGATCCTGAGGAAGTAAAAATCGGTGAACTTCCAATAATGATTAAGTCAAAAACCTGCAACTTGGCAAAACACAATATAGAAGAAAAAAAGGGACATGAAATCGATGATGAAGAATACAAAATTGAATTACAAGAGTTACAGGAGGATCCGTTAGATCCTGGTGGATATTTTATAAGCAATGGAACAGAAAGAGTCCTTATAACTGTAGAGGATCTTGCACCTAATAGAGTTCTTGTTGAAAGAAGTAGCAGATATGGCCGAGATATTGAGGTTGCCAAGGTTTTTTCACAAAAAGAAGGCTACAGGGCATTAACTGTTGTTGAGAAGAAAAACGATGGAATGCTTATGGTATCTCTTCCAACAACATATGGGCAGATTCCGCTAATGATTTTATTAAGGGCACTTGGGATGGAAAATGACGAGGAAATCGTTGATGTAATCAGCGTTGATCCAAAAATGGAGCCTTTTGTTCTTGCAAATATCGAAGAATGCGCAAATGAGTATGGTATTACCACTAAAGAAGAAGCAGTTGCTTATCTTGGTAAAAAATTTGCTGGTGGACAGGCCAAAGAATATAGAATTAAAAGAGTAGAAACTCTGATGGATAAAAACCTTTTACCACACCTTGGAAATGAGTCGACCGATCGATTAACAAAAGCAATTTTTATGGCTCGAATGGGAATGGCTGTTTTAGAGCTTGCTTTGGGAAAAAGAGAGGAAGATGATAAAGATCATTATGCCAATAAAAGACTTAAACTTGCTGGAGACTTAATGGAAGATTTATTTCGTGTTGCATTTACTGCCCTTTGTAAGGATTTAAAATATCAAATTGAAAGAATACATGCAAAAGGAAAAGAAATCAAAATATCTTCTTCACTAAGATCTGATGTTTTATCTCAGAGAATTCATCATGCCCTTGCTACAGGTAACTGGGTTGGTGGAAGGGCAGGGATATCTCAGCTTCTAGATCGAACCAGTAACCTTGCAGTTCTAAGCCATTTAAGAAGAGTAACATCTCCGCTTACACGTTCACAACCACATTTTGAAGCTCGTGATTTACATTCAACTCAATGGGGAAGGTTATGTCCCAATGAAACTCCTGAAGGACCTAACTGTGGTCTTGTAAAAAATCTTGCACTTGCCGTTGAAATATCAGAGGGATTCCCAGAAAAGGAAGTAGAAAATATCCTGAAAGATTTAGGAATAAGGGAAATTACCAAAAAATCTACTGGAACACGTGTTTATCTAAATGGTGATTTAATTGGGATGCATCCTGACGGAAAAGAACTTGTTCAAAAATTAAGGGAAAGACGAAGAAAAGGTCTTCTAAACAATGAAGTAAATGTTACTTATTATGAAGAAGCAAATGATTTAATTGTTAATTGTGACTGTGGTAGGCTTAGACGACCACTTGTTATTAGTGAAAATGGGAAACTTCTGCTTACAAAAAAATTTATTGACGATCTTAATACAGGTAGAAAAAAGTGGGTCGATTTAATAAATGAAGGTATAGTAGAGTACATCGATGCAGAGGAGGAAGAAAATACTCTTATTGCATTAAATGAGGAAGAAATTACTAATGATTACACCCATATGGAGATGGATCCAATGTGTATTCTTGGGATAGGATCATCACTTGTTCCATATCCTGAACATAATTCCTCACCGAGAATAACAATGGGCGCAGGTATGGGAAAGCAATCTCTGGGTTTTGGAGCATCAAATTATAGAATACGACCAGATACCAGAGGACATTTATTACATTATCCACAAGCCCCTCTTGTTCAAACACATCCAGTAAAATATATTAAGTTCACAGAGAGACCTGCTGGCCAGAATTTTGTTGTTGCGGTAGCTTCATACAAAGGATATAATATGGAAGATGCCCTTGTTATGAACAAGGCAAGTATTGAGAGGGGAATGTCCAGAAGTACATTTTTTAGAACCTATAGCAGCGAGGAAAAAAGGTATCCTGGAGGTCAAGAAGACCATTTTGAGGTTCCTGATCCTGATTGTAGGGGAGTGAGAAGTGAAGAGGCCTATCTGAATTTAGGGGAAGATGGTCTTATTTCACCAGAATGTGATGTGCTTAGTGGTGATGTGCTCATAGGTAAAACTTCACCACCAAGATTTTTAGAAGAACCAACCGATTTTTTAACACCACAAAAGAGAAGAGAAACATCAGTTACTGTTCAACATGGTGAGGGTGGAACTGTTGATAAAGTGATGCTATCTGAATCAGTAAATGGATCTAGAATGGTAAAGATAACAGTTCGAGAGGAAAGAATTCCTGAGTATGGTGATAAATTTGCATCTAAACATGGCCAGAAAGGGGTAATCGGTCTATTAGTCTCACAAGAAGATATGCCATTTAATGAATCAGGTATGTCTCCAGATTTAATAATAAATCCACATGCAATTCCAAGTAGAATGACCGTTGGCCATGTTCTTGAAATGATAGGTGGTAAAGTGGGTTCACTTGAAGGAAGGGTTGTTGATGGAACATCCTTTTCTGGTGAATCAGAAGATTCTTTAAGAAAGGCTCTTGTTGAAAATGGTTTTAAACATAATGGAAAAGAAGTTTTATACAATGGAGAAACAGGTAAAACACTAGAGTGCGAAATTTTTGTTGGTTGTATATACTACCAAAAATTACATCATATGGTTGCAGGAAAAATCCATGCTCGATCTAGAGGACCTGTACAAATTCTTACAAGACAACCAACAGAGGGTAGAGCTAGAGAAGGGGGTCTTAGGTTTGGAGAAATGGAAAGAGATTGTCTGATTGGTCATGGTGCATCAATGGTTATAAAAGATAGGCTTCTTGATGAGTCTGATCTTACAGTTAAATATATCTGTAATACATGTGGGCATGTTGCAATTCATGACAGACATGGAGCACTTCATTGTCCTGTTTGTGGTGATAAAGCAGATATTTACCCAATTGAAATGAGCTATGCATTTAAACTTTTAATAGATGAATTAAAGTCCTTGGTAATTGCACCAAGAATTAAATTGGAGTCTTTAGTGTGAGGGGGTAATTATGGAAAGAATTAGAAATATTACTAAAAAGATCGGAGCAATTTCATTTTCACTTTTATCACCAAATGAAATAAGAAAAATGAGTGCAACAAAGGTAATAACAGCAGATACCTATGATGATGATGGATTTCCTATTGCAATGGGCCTTATGGATCCTAGACTAGGAGTAATAGAACCTGGTCTAAGATGTAAAACATGTGGTTTAAGAGTTGGTAAAGATAAATGTCCTGGTCATTTTGGACATATTGATCTAGCAATGCCTGTGATACATGTTGGTTTAGTTAAATCAATACGTGATTGCTTGAGAGCAACTTGTCGGGATTGTGGAAAATTACTTCTTACAGAGAAACAAAAAGAAGAATATAACAATGAACTTCACAGGTATAAATCTGAAGGGAGAGATCCTACCTATGTATTAAAACAAATAGTTAAAGAATGTGTAAAATCTGAAAAATGTAGTCACTGTGATAGAGAAGTCGGAAAAATAGAACTTGATAAACCTACTTCCATTAGAGAAAATGGTAAAAAATTAACGCCTTCAGAAATAAGAGAATGGCTAGAAAAAATTCCTGATGAGGATTTAGAACTTTTAGATATCGATAGAAATTCTGCTCGTCCTGAATGGATGGTTCTTACTGTTTTACCTGTTCCACCTGTTACAGTTCGACCCTCTGTTACCCTTGAATCCGGAGAAAGATCTGAAGATGATCTTACACATAAACTTGTGGATGTAATTCGTATTAATCAAAGACTTCAGGAAAATAGAGATGCAGGAGCTCCTCAATTGATTGTAGAAGATCTTTGGGAATTGTTACAATACCATATTACAACATATTTGGATAATCAAACATCAGGTATTCCTCCTGCTCGTCATCGTTCAGGCAGACCTCTTAAAACATTAGCACAACGTCTAAAAGGAAAAGAGGGTCGTTTTAGAAGCAATTTATCTGGTAAACGTGTAAATTTTTCAGCAAGAACAGTTATTTCACCTGATCCAAATCTAAGTATAAATGAAATAGGTGTTCCTATTGAAGTTGCAAAAGAACTTACTGTTCCAGTAAAAGTAACATTTTATAACATTGACTGGTGTAAAGATTTAATCAAGAAAAAAATGGAAATATCTGAAAAACCAGGTGTATATACACCTAGTGTGAATTATGTAATCAGAGATATGGAAGGAATGAAACAGAGAATTAAAGTCACAGAAAAAAATGCTGCGGAGGTTGCTGATAAATTAGAAATAGGAACAATTATTGAAAGACAATTAATGGATGGTGATTTATCACTTTTTAATCGTCAGCCATCCCTTCATAGAATGTCAATGATGGCTCATCGAGTAAAGGTTGTTCCCTATAAAACATTTAGATTTAATTTAAGTGTATGCCCCCCTTATAACGCTGATTTTGATGGAGACGAAATGAATCTACATCTACTTCAAGGAGAAGAGGCACAGGCAGAAGCTGAAATTTTAATGAAAGTGCAAGAAAACATATTATCACCAAGATTCGGTGGAGTAATTATCGGTGGAATTCATGATCATATATCTGGTGCATTTCTTTTAACTCATCAAAATAAAAAGATTTTACTTGATGATGCATCCCATATACTTTCATCTATAAAATATCAAGGTAAAATTCCAGATATTATTGAAGAAAAAGAAAAAAAATACATAACAGGAAAAGCAATATTTAGCACATTACTACCAGATGATCTAAACTTAGAATATAAGGCTAAAACCTGTCTTAATTGCGAGGTTTGTACAGCACCAAAATGTCCAAATGATGCATATGTGATAATTAAAAAAGGTATATTAAAACAGGGGACAATTGATGAAAATAGTATTGGTGCATTTAAAGGTAAAATTATTGATAGAATTATGAGGGATCATGGAGTTGATGCTGGTAGAGAGTTTATTGATAATGTTACGAGGTTGGGAATTTCCAGTATAACTTTATTTGGATTTACTACAAGCATCGAAGATGAAGACATTCCAGAAGAAGCAAAAAGACAAATCGCAGAAGGCCTTGATAAAGCAATGAAAAAGATAAGAGGTCTAGTAAAAGCTTATGAAAATAATGAATTAGAGTCTCTTCCTGGTAGAAGCCTTGAAGAAACCTTAGAAATGGAAATTATGCGAGTTACCGGTAGAGCAAGGGATATGGCAGGAGAAATTGCTGGAAAGCACCTTGGACTTAATAATAGCGCAGTAATTATGGCTAAATCTGGTGCTAGAGGCTCCATGCTTAACCTTTCCCAGATGTCAGGTTGTGTTGGACAACAAGCAGTACGAGGTGAAAGAATACATCGTGGTTATCAATATAGAACCCTTCCTCATTTTAAAAAACATGATCTTGGTGCAAGAGCAAAAGGTTTTGTTGCATCAAGCTATAAAATTGGACTTTCTCCAACAGAATATTTCTTCCATTCAATGGGAGGACGAGAGGGTCTTGTCGATACAGCTGTAAGAACCTCTAGATCTGGTTATATGCAACGACGGTTAATTAATGCACTTGAAGATGTAAAGGTTGAAAATGATGGAACTGTAAGACATTCTGGAGGTCAGATAATACAGTTTATATATGGGGAAGATGGGATTGATCCAGCAAGAAGTTTAAGTGGAACTGCTGTTGATATAGATCGAATTATTACAGATATAAAAGAGGGTAACTAATGCCTAAAAAGAAAGGTAAAGTAAAAGCAAAAAAAACAAAAACTGAAGATGAAAAAATAAAAAAACAAAAGAAAAAAACAACTATAGCAAAAAAAGAAAAGATCACAAAAACTACAAAAAAAGAAGAAAAAATAACACCTGAACCAAAAAAGATAACACCTCCTAAAATCCCTGAAGAACCAAAGGAGTATAAAAAGATAAGAGCAAATATTGAAAAGATATTGATGGGAAAATTCCTTCCTCATTCTGTAATAACTGATATTGTTATGAAAGTAGCAAGTGATAAAAAATTAGAATCAAAATTAAAAACAATTATTTCACATGCCCTTAATGAATATGATAAAAACATTATTGATCCATCTGAGGCATGCGGAATTGTTGGTGCTCAAAGTATCGGTGAACCTGGAACCCAGATGACAATGAGAACATTTCACTATGCAGGAGTTGCAGAAATTAATGTTACATTAGGTTTGCCTCGTTTAATAGAAATTGTAGATGCCCGGTCTATTCCTTCAACACCAATGATGAATATATATTTAAGAGATGAATACAGGTTAAATTCAGATCTAGCAAAGGAAGTTGCAAATCAAATAGAAATTACTAAATTAAATAGCATTGCAGATATTGAAACAGATCTTACAAATCTTGTTATTTTTGTTAAACCTAATCTTAAAACAATGAAAAGTAAAAATATATCAATGGATGAGCTGGCCGATAGCATTAATAAGATAAGGGGATCAGATGCACAACTTAAAGACAATAAAATAAAAGTAACACTTGATGAACCAAGTTTTAAAAAACTACTTGATGTAAATGAAACATTAAAAGACCTAAAAGTAAAAGGAATAGATGGCATAAAAAGAATTATTATTAGAAATGAACCAAATGAAGGTTATGTTATATATAGTGAAGGAAGTAACTTAGAAAAAGTACTTGAGATTAAAGGAGTAGATCCCTATAGAACAACCACAAACGACATTCAAGCAGTTGGAAGAGTTCTAGGTATTGAAGCTGCAAGAAATATGATAATACAAGAAGCCTATAACACACTTCTTGAACAGGGTTTAAATGTAGATTTAAGACATATCATGTTAGTTGCAGATGTTATGACAACAGATGGAACAATTAAGGCAATTGGTCGTCATGGCGTTAGTAAAGAAAAAGAGTCAGTGCTTTCACGTGCTGCATTTGAAATTACTGTTAGTCATCTATTACAGGCGGCAAGAAGAGGGGAAATTGACAAGTTAGGGGGAGTTGCTGAAAATATCATTGTAGGTCAACCAGTAAATCTTGGAACAGGTGCAGTAGAACTTATAATGAAAAGAGAGACCTCAAAGGTGAAGTAGAATGATAGATATTGAAAAGGTTTTAAAAAATATTGTAAAAAATGGTAAAGTAAAAATTGGTTTTAAAGAAACAAAAACAGTAATTAATAATGGATCAGCACAAATTGTAATAATTTCAAATAATTGTCCATTTGACTCAGATATTAAAAAAATTGCAAAACAAAAAAAGATTCCTGTTTATAACTATAAATCAAGTTCCATTGATTTAGGCTATACTTGTGGAAAATCCTTTGCTGTCTCTGTTTTTGCTGTTTTAGATGACGGTGGATCAAACATATCAAATATTGTGAAAAAAGGGTAGTTATCAATGACAGATATAATGTTTTCAAATGAAGAGATGCAGTATATAAATATTGCAAGTAATGTTACAAAGACCCATATCCTAGATTGTTTAAGTTTTGATGATAGAATAATTTTTATTGTTCAAAAGGGCCAACTTGGTGCAGCAATTGGAATTAAGGCAAAAAACCTTGAAAAACTTAGAAATATATTTAAAAAAACCATTAAATTTGTTGAATTTGATTCAAATAAAGAGCGATTTATTCAAAATCTCTGTAAACCATATAAGATAAACAACATTTCTTTAGAAGGAGAAAACGAATCGATGATTGCAAAAATTGATGTTGATGTATCTGATAAATCAAAAATAATTGGAAAAGCAGGTAGAAACATTGAAATTATTCGTAAACTTGCCAGTAGACATCATTCAATTAAAGATGTACAGATAAAATAGATATCAAGATCAAATATTTTTTTATGATAATTTTTAAATAAGAACCTATATTTCTAAGCGGGGAATCCCTCTGAGAATCAAGAAACATCCTATAATTGACTTTAAATTTAAAGAAAAGATTCCTTTTTATTTTGACAATAAAAAATTAAGCGGTTATAAAGGAGATAGTATTGCTTCTGCTCTTCATGCAGAAGGTATTACAAAATTTACAACAAGTCTCAGATATGATAGGCCTCGTGGGTTTTTCTGTGGTATTGGTAAATGTTCTTCTTGTCTTATGAGGGTAAATGGCATACCAAATATCAGAACTTGCATTGCTCCTCTGAAGAAAAATATAAAAGTTGAGACTCAAAGTAAATTTGCTGAGTTTCCAGTAGCAGCCTTTAAAGGAAAACCAAAAAAGGTAAAATTTTTTGATATTTTAGTAATTGGTGCAGGACCAGCAGGATTATGTGCTGCAATTGAAGCTGCAAATCAAGGTGCAAAAGTGTTACTTGTTGATGAAAATCAATGTGTCGGAGGGCAATTGATTAAACAAACCCATAAATTTTTTGGTTCAAAACATGAAAAGGCAGGATCAAGAGGTATTCAAATCGCCCTTGACTTAGAAAACGAACTAAAAAAACTTGAAAAAAAGGGTAAAATCACGTTACTACTAGACTCAACAGTTATCGGTTATTATGAAGAAAAAGATAATATTCATAAGTTTGGGATTGTAAAAAGAAGTGACTTCATAAGTACACTCTATGAGGTTACCTGTAAGTCAGCCATATTTTCCTGTGGTGCAATGGAGAACATGCTTTTATTTCCGGGGAATGATTTACCTGGTGTTTATGGTGCTGGTTCTGTTCAGACTCTTATGAATGTTTATGGAGTAAAACCTGGAAAAAAGGTAATAATGGTTGGTGCAGGTAATGTTGGGTTGATAATATCTTATCAACTCCTTCAAGCAGGGATTTGTGTTGATAGAGTAGTAGAGGCTGCACCAATTATTGGTGGATACAATGTTCATGCTGCAAAATTAAGAAGATGTAATGTGCCCATTTATACATCTCATACTATAAAAGAAGTGTATGGTGATGAAAAGGTTGAAGGTGCAGTTATTATAAAACTTGATAAAAACTGGCAAGAAGTCAAAGGTTCAGATGAAATTGTCGATTGTGATACCATTTGTCTTGCAGTTGGTTTAACTCCTTCGACAAGACTTCTTTTTCAACTTGATGTTAAAATGGAACTTATACCAGAAGCAGGTGGCTATGTTGCCCTTCATGACGATAGGTTGCAAACAACGGTTAAGGGAGTGTATGTTGCAGGAGATTCATCTGGTATTGAAGAGGCATCTACTGCAATGATTGAAGGAAAAATTGCAGGAGTATCTGCTGCTCACTTTTTAGGTTATAACAACAGAGCCAAGGCTCTATTAAAAAAGTATCAAGAGGAGCTGAAAAGCCTTAGGGAAGGACCGTTTGGAAAAAAGCCAAGACTAGCAAAAGCCAAAATTGAAAAACTTTTTGGAGAAGGCGCATGAAAAATTATGAAAAAAGTGGTATTTTATCTAAAAATGATTTGATTCTTCCCTCAAAAAAACAACTTAAAAAAGGTGTTGCAATACTTGAGTGTATACAAGAAATACCCTGTAATCCATGTGTAGATTGTTGTCCTGTAGATGCAATTTCAATGAAAGATATCAATGCTCCACCTATTGTTGATTATGATAAATGTATCTCCTGCGGTAAATGTGTTGGGATATGTCCTGGACTTGCAATTTTTGTTATAAAAGTTAAAAATGGTAAGGCATTGATTACCTTACCATACGAATTTTTACCAGTTCCTCAAGTTGGTGATACTGTTGAAGGACTTAATAGAGAAGGTAAAACAATTGATAAAGTAGTAATTAAAAGGATTACTAGAAAAGGAAAAACTATTATAATTACAGTTGAGGCAGACGAAAAATTTGCAATGGATTTAAGAAATATCAGGGTTTGCTAATGAAAAAAAAGGCTATTGTTTGCAGATGCGAAGATATTGCCGAAGAAGACGTCATCAAGGCAATAGATGAGGGCTATACTGACATTGAAGAGTTAAGAAAGAAATTAAGAATTGGTATGGGACCCTGCCAAGGACGAGTCTGTATTCAATTGTTAATAAAAATACTTGAGAAAAAGACTGGAAAAAAGGTTAAGAAGGTATCTTTTCCCAAATCAAGACCCCCAATTGTTCCAGTGCCTCTTGGAACACTTGCTAGTGGTAAAAATGGAAAAAAAGACTGATGTTGTAATAATTGGTGGCGGCGTTTCTGGTTGTTCATTAGCATATAATTTAGCAAAGCGCGGTGTTTCAGTTGTTGTTTTTGAAAAAAGGTATTTATCCTCTGGTGCAACTGGAGCATGTGGAGCAGGAATAAGACAGCAATGGTCAACACGAGAAAATACTGATCTGGCTATTAAAAGTGTTAAGATTTTTGAGCAACTTGGTAAGGAGTTAGGTGAAGATATTGAATTAAGGCAAGGTGGATATTTAATTGCAGTTCATAACGAAAAAGATATGAAACAAGCCTTAAAAAATGTAAAAATGCAGAAGTCACTTGGTTTAAAGGTTGATATTCTCACACCTGAAAAGATTAATGATATTGTGCCAATTCTTGATGTAAAAGGTATGAAGGCAATTGGTGCAACTTTTTGTCCAACAGATGGACATGCAAATCCCTTTAAAACAAATTTTGCCTATGCAAATGCTGCTAAACGTCTTGGGGCAAAAATTTATACCTATACAGAAGTAAAAGGCATTAAAAAGAATAAAAAAGAAATTTGTTCAGTTATAACAGAAAAGGGTACAGTTAAAACAAAAATAGTTGTAAATGCTGCCGGTGTATGGTCTAAAATAATTGCTGAGATGGTAGGAATTAACCTTCCTAATATTCCTTTTAGAAAAGAAATAATGGTTACCGAACGAATAAGGCCAGTGTTTGAAGCTATGGTTATTTCATTTAAGGATGGCATTTATTTTAGCCAGCAAAAAGAAGGTCAAATACTGGGTGGAATACCCATTCCTGAAGAAAGAAGCGGATATATAACAATACCAACTTTTGAATTCATGCAACATATGGCAAAAACTCTTACCCGTTATGCTCCTATCTTAAAACATGTTAATATGCTTAGACATTGGACAGGATTTTATGATGTAACACCTGATGCAAGACCAATTCTAGGTGAAACAGAAGAATTAAAAGGTTTTATTCAGTGTAACGGATTTAGTGGACATGGTTTTATGCTTTCACCAATGGTTGCAAAGATACTTGCAGATTTTATTGTTGATGGTAAAAGACCTGATATTTTAGAACATCTTAATCTTAAAAGATTTAAGGATAAAAAAATAATTCGTGAGGTATCTGTTGTAGGTTAGGTGTGTTTTTAATTTGAAAAAAACTTTTATTTAACTCTCTTTTTAAATAAGAACAAAAGGTTCTTATAACCATCTCGAAAACTTTGTAGTTTTACTTCACCCTCTCTAATATAAAGAGCTGATGGTATTTCCTTTGCCTTTATTTTTTTATTGGTAAACATCTCAATTTTTAGCTCTTCTGAAAAGGGCATTCCATCATTAAAATCTTCTAAAGGTTGAATTTTATTAAGTGCCTCTTTTTTAAAGATCCACATCCCTGATTGTGAATCACGGATGTTTATTAAAAAAAGAGCGCGTAATACAATATTTAAAATTGAGTTTCCAAATTGATGTTTAGCAGACATCGAACCATGTTTTAACTCCGCATTTCTATCAGTTGTAATAAAATCTAAATCTTCATCTATTAGATATTTAATGTAACTGTGAATTTTATCAAATGGATATGTTGCATCTGCATCTCCTGTGACAATAATATCACCAGATGCATAAGTTAAACCAGTTTTATATGCTCTACCATAGCCTTTTCTTTTTTCAATTATTATTTTTGCTCCCCTGCTCTTAGCAATTTTCTGGGTTTTATCCCTTGAATCACTATCTATTACTAAGATTTCTAGAATCCAGTCGTGCTTTTTAAAATAATTTATATTTATTGAATCAATTGTTTTACCAATACCCTTTTCCTCATTAATAGTTGGTAGTATTACTGTTATTTTCGTAATATATCACTCCAATAGGAAAAGACGTATAAAAGATCTAATTAAAAGGTTTTATCCAAAAAAATGAAATAAAAAAAAAGTTAGGAGGGAGATTTTTCCCTCTTAATGTTTTCTTCTGCGTTTTAATAGTATGAATGCTACACCAAGGGCTATTATCAATGTAAGTAGCTCAAATCCTGGTGTTACTCCTTCTTCTGTTACCTTAATTGTTAAAGTTTCTGCGTCTTTATATCCAGCTTTTGTTGCCTCTATTGTGTAAGTGCCTTTGTTTTTGATTTTCAATGTGACTACTCCGTTAACAGTTGTTGCAGTTGCAACCTCGTTTCCATTCTTATCTTTTATTACTATTAAGATACCATTGTTATTTCCATCATCAGCTCCAGCTTCAATCTTGAATTCTTTTCCAATAGCTATACTTTTTGGTGCTGAGATATATATTACTGGCACATTAACGATTTTTATTTGTATTGTATCAGGATCAGGTGCATATCCTGCTTTTGTTGCTTTTACAATGTATGTTGTGTCACTAGAAACAGTTGGTGCTGTAAATGTAGCTTTTCCATCTGCTCCAGTATCTGCTGATTGAAAACCTACTACTGTTACTGTAGCTCCTTCAATTGCAACTCCTGCTGAATCAGTTACAGTAACAAAGAATGTGTCTCCTTCAAGAACTTGTGATGTACTAACTTCGACATCTAGTTGCCATGTTGTTACTTTTAACTTTGTGGTTATTATTCTTCCTTCCTCTCCAACATGTATATCAATATTTCCTGTTGAAGATGGAGTTACTGAAAATTGTATTGTACCATCTGTTCCTGTTGTACCATTTGTATCTGATACACTTATGCCCTGCCCATTCAATCCTACATAGATATCAGCCAATGGTATTCCTCGACCTGATGCAGTACAGGTAATCTTTGTAGTTGTTCCTAATGATATATATTGCGGATCAGGTGTAATAGCTGGCACAGAAACAGGAAGACGTCCAGTTGTTCGTGCATATGCACCTTCGACACCGTCATCTCTCATTGGTTTGAACCAGAATGTTATATTTTGTTCAGCCAGTCCAGAATGTAATTTATCTGCTGTTATATCATATACTGTTATATCTCCACCAATAATATCATCTTCACCAATTTCTATAGAAGAATTACCACCTTGATCAGAAGAACCATCAAATGAGGTGTTTCTCCAGGTCTCATTGTAATCTCCAACATCACTCATATTATCAATAAGTAGACTACCATTTACTGGAGCTCCATTATATCTTATTGAAAACGTTGCACTTATGTTTTCATCAGATTTCCATACTAATGGGCTTTTATCAACAGTTACATCAACTGATTCTACCACAAGTGTTGCATTGTTGCCCTCACTATCATGGGTTTTGTTAGACGCATAGAATGTATATGTTCCTGGAGTAATTGCATAAATATCTGCAAAGTAGGAGGTTGTCCTACTATATGCTCCAGAGAAATCACCAGATGTAAATCCAGAATCACTAAATAATGTATCTGTTACATCATTATATTCTTCGTCAAATATTTGAACCTTGAAATTACTCTTATCATTTGTGTCTGGTGTATCATTAGTGCCAATTAAAGTGCATGAATAATCGAAATCTTCATAAGGATATCCTGCCAGCATTGTTTCTCTACCAATCATTAATTCAAGGTTACTATGTGGATCCATTCGTATAAGTGTATAACCATACATATTATTGGACATTGCATATAAAGTCAAATTTCTTGGTGCATGTTTTTCAGACAATCCAGATCTAGAAGATGATTGATTTGTGGTCTGCTGTGTTCTATTGAATCCCATAGTGTTTGTTCCAAGACCCCATGTTATTCTATCTACATGTTGATTTGCACCATCCATTGGACCTGCCCCTGCGTCCCAAAGACTTTCATCAATATAGTATAATGTTACAGTTGCACCAGGCATGTTTATTCCGCCAGCAGTTGTAACAGTTATATCAAGTGTTTGATCAGCTTCATCAATATCAAATCTGTTAGGTGTAACAGTAACTACTGTTCCGTTTGATAGATAATTGCTACCACCGATGTTTAATTTTCCAGTAATTGTAGAATTCCAAGCTTTGGCAGTTATTACTATTTCACCTCCACCGATAGCCAAAGTTGGAATAATTGGAACAGTCCATGTACCAGTTCCACTATTGAACCAGGACGTTGCAAAGTTTGGATATTTATCCAAGGTTCCCGTAAATAATGAGTTACCGGATATGGAAATGTTTTCAGCAGCTGTCATAATAGTTTCACCACCTTGTGTATCACCCCAATACCAGTAGTCACCACTAATAAACCTAAACTGAATATCAAGAGGTACATTTGTAATTGATGGAATTACACCTAATTCACCATCGATACGGCTATCAGTTCCAGTTGATCCATCATCAATCCATTTAAATGCATTAATTGCGGAAATTAACTTGAATGAAAATGTCGTATTCCACTCATCAGATGCATTTCCTTGAGCATTCCATTCTATTTCGACATATACTTTTCCTTTGTCTGCCCATATATTAGTTCCATTCGTTCCCCATCTATTGCCAGTCCACGGCGTAATTATTAAATATCTACCAGATGCCTGTGTTGAGGTAATATAATGGTCGGGATTTATCGGGACTGCAGTTGCTTTAGTTGGATTGTGAGATTTATTATATAAAGTTATAGTAAATTGACTAGCATCTAACCAATCACCATCATAATCTTTAAATGTAACATTAATTTGGTTTTGCGATGCAGAATATGTTTCATTCCAGAAAATTTCAGTTTCATTATTGAATGAAACAATTGGTGCTCCAGCTAGTACTGAAAAGTTGGTATAATCAGTCCAATATTCTGGTGGATCAAATGGACCACAGGTTTCCCATCTATATGTAGTTGCACGGCTAGAACCATCAGCCCATGTTGTGGTTAACACTGGATCGCCACCCCAAGATCGAATTTGAGTCGTAGTTCCGCTACCGCCATCTAAGAATCTATCATTCCACCAAGTAGTCTGACCAAATGTATCATTCCATCCTCGAGCTGAATCATAATTTCTATCTCCAGAAGATCCATAAATATATACAGCTTCAGAATGCTTAGCTGTTGATCCTTCATAGGCAGCGTAAGCAGTTACTTGGTATGTGCCTGCTCCCGTATAATGTATAATATTATACATCTCACTCCCAGTGATAGACCAAACACCATTTGCAGATGCCGTAAGTTCTTTATGATATGCTAACCTTCGAGTACCAACACCAGATGGACTCACATCATAAGTATTCCATATGTCAATAAAACAATCCTCATTTATTGGATCTCCAGCGCCATCTTTAACAGTTATTGTAAGACTTTCATTTTTGTCAAAGTAGAAATTGGTTTTTGATAAGCTTACTGACCAATCAGTACTTGCATTTACCCAGAACCAACCAACAATATTTTCCCAAGTAGTTCCTGCTGGCGGGTCACAAATTGAAAGATTATTCATATTAACTTTATACAATGTTGGAGCGTCATCTGCTATTACTAACCATAAACCTGACCGAGATAAACCAACATTTTCTAAAGTCAAATCAGTTGGAGTAATCCCAGTTGATGAATAAAGGGACCAATTAACGTAAAGCTCATAATTTCCACTAGTTTGATCATACGCATAATTATAATTTGGGTAATACAAATATGATGTTTCTGTTACAATTGTTCCATTAAATTCTATATCAACTGTGTTATCATAATATAATCTTGACGTGACATCTGTTTTTGATCCTTCAGTTTTATTAATTATTGAAACAACACCATCTCCGGTATCTGAGTAATTGCCCAGCCAATAGTTATATCCGGGAGTAACTTGAGTAGCACCTGCCCCTTCAGCAAGCTTAAAATCTGCTATTTTATTCAATATTATCATAGTAGATGCTATCAAAGTTATTACTACTAGCGTAGTTAATAATTTTTTACATTTCATCTCATTTTCCTCCTAAATTTAGAGTCTCTTCTCACCATATGTCCGGTTAATAGGATATCAGCTCACACCGTGACCTGATAAGAAAGTCCATATCTCTATCTAATAAATCCATGAACTTTCTGCATCCGTGTCCTCACCGGACCCTCATTTCACCCTAAATAATTACATTCTTTATAAAAGTTGCGTTTTTCCTTATCTTACAAACAGGTGTATCTACTTCTCTACCTGAATTATTATATGCATAAAAATGAATAGTTTAATATAAAAATATAGCAAAATATATAATTTTGCTCTTTATAATAATTCTCCAAGAAGTAATATACAAAAAATAAACTATCTATCTTGTGGTGTGTTAACTTCATCAACTAATTTTGTCCCAGCTGATACTCCATCAATAGAATGAATGACAGCACCACATTCAGTGATTTCTTTTTTAACTGATTCATAATCAATATTTGTTCCTTCAATAGTTATTTTAATACTATCTGTTTCAGCATCAACCTCCTCAAGAGTAATGTTTACTCCTGAGATTCCTTCTAAACAACTGAGTCTTTGAGCAACTACAATTATTGAAGGTGCATGGGGTTTTAAGACATCTAAAATTATCCTTTTTATTACTGTCAAGTTGTCAACACTCCGCGGGACAAATCTTATTACTATTAATAAAATTTATTATTTAGAATTTATCATAATTCAGCATTTAATTTACCAATTATATAACGGATTTTTTCTTGAGAATTTGATTTATAAAGGATTTTAATTTTATCAAATTTTATTGTTTTATTACAATAAAAACACCTTGTAGATTTATATGTTAAATCAACAGCTTTAACTTTTTTACACTTAGGACAAACAATTACACCGAATCTCATGTTATAAAACAACTAATAACAACCTCAATAAATAAATATACCTATTGATATTGCGTGTTACATCCCCGCCTTAGCTCAGTCTGGCTGGAGCGGCCGGCTGTAGACCCTATGGCCGTAACCGGCAGGTCCCCGGTTCAAATCCGGGAGGCGGGATTTTTTTTAAAAAAGATTAAATTAAATGAAATATTTGTATTAATATTGGGGACAATGAGAGCCAAAGCATTAAAAGTCAAGGCTAAAGATGTTTATAAAATTCGAAGATATCTTATTAAAAAAGACTTAATTTTTAAAAATTTAAAATTTCTAAAATATAAAAAATTTGTTTATATTCCTGTAAAAACTATTACTCCAGAAATAAACTCATATCAAATTACAGAACAAGATTTTCAAATAATAAAAAAAAAGCCTAAATCATATAAAGATCTGATATCTCTTCCAAAAAATATAATAGAAAAGCTGCCTACTTCATATGATATTATAGGAAATATAATTCTTATAAAAATCCCATTGTTATTGTTAAAATATAAAAAACAAATTGGAAAAGCATTATTAGAGGCAAACAAAAACATAAAAACTGTTTGTCTTTCTTATCCTATCTCTGGAGAATTAAGAACAAGAAAAATTGAAGTTATTGCTGGACAAAACAACACAAAAACATCTCATTTTGAATACGGTGTAAAATATGAGTTAGATATAAAAAAGACCTATTTTTCACCCAGACTTGCCAATGAGCGAAAAAGAATAGCAGATCAAATAAATAAAGGAGAAACAATAGTAGATATGTTTACAGGAATTGCACCTTTTTCAATAATAATTGCTAAATATTCTAATCCAAAAATCATCTATGCAATTGATAAAAATAAAGATGCAATAAAATATGCAAAGCAAAATATTAAAGCAAACAAATTACTAGATAAAATTGAATTAGTCAATGCAGATGCAAAAGAAGTTAAAGATATATTAAACAAAAAAGGTGTCAAGGCAGATCGTATAATCATGAATTTACCTTTTTCATCTTATTTATTTTTTAAAAATGCACTTAATATTGCTTCAAGGTCTTGTATGATTCATTATTATAATATAGTTAAAGAAGAAAACATAGAAAAAAGGGTAAATTCTCTAAAAAAAATCTCCGAAAAACAAAATTTTAAGTTGGTTAAATTAAATGTAAAAAAAATTAAAACCTATGCACCAAGAGTGTTTTATATTGGAATTGATATTACGGCTCAAAAAATAGATGCCGATGTAGCTTAGACCGGTAGAGCGGCTGACTTGTAATCAGCAGGTCGGGGGTTCAAATCCCTCCATCGGCTAATCTTACTATTTTTTCTCCTGCTCTGAAAAACTCATTATTTGTCACTAATTCATGTTTTTACAGTAGAATTAAGATTTTATTATTTTACTAATTGTATTTGTTTAGCTAACCGAGAACTTTTTGAATAAACCGAAAAATCCATGCATAAGTTCAACTATACCAAGTCTTACATGGATGGGATGAAGAGTTTACCTGAAGAAATCAGACGATAT
>CAYFVP010000019.1:0-11658 GCA_964346655.1 uncultured Thermoplasmatales archaeon | reverse complement strand
GGAGAGAAAATTTGAAGAAAAAAATTGTTTTAAGTATAACGCTAGTGACAATCCTTGCATCTGTAATTGTTCCTCAAAATATAGAAGTTGAAGCATCTGAAGATTATGGTGACCCAGGAGTTAATTATGATTATATCTACACCAAAACAGATAGCTTATCTCAAATAGTATTTCATCCTAGTTCTGAGGGCAGAGGTAGAGAATTTGGAGAAACGGGTGAACGAAAAGCTGCAGATTATATTAAAGATTGGATGAATGAGATTGGTTTAGAAAATGTTCATAATGAGACTATAGATCAGTATTGGGAACCTGATAAGCTTAATCTTAGTGTTAAAAAACAATATGACAAAAATAAAAACATTCGTCTAGATATAAGGGTTATAGATAAACAGACTCAAGAGGAAATAGCTTGTTTAGATGATATAGAGTGTTTTCCTTTTTTAAATTATATTTGGTGTAATAGTAATTCAAAGAATGTAAGGGTTGTCGAAAGTTTTCAGTTGTCATGGCGTTGTAGCCAGATTGTTTTATTAAATCATGAGTGGTGGAGACCATGGCATTGGTGGGATTCGACTAAATTGCCTTGGATTTATTTTCCAAAAGTTAAGGGATTCATTTTAATAGATGATCCCGATGCCAATGTAAATACCATGTTTATGGGACCTTCATATAACGGTACTTTAATAAAAGCAGGTTTCGCAAAGCCGGGGTTTTCAATAACTCATACTGATGGTCAATGGATAAGAAATTATCTTGATGATTATATAGTGCTTGCTGATATTAAATCAGAGTGGAAAAACGAATTTGTAGAAAGTTACAATGTTATTGGTCAGATAAATGGAACTGACACTGGAAAGGTAAGTATAATCTGTGCTCATTATGACTGCTGGAATAACCAAGGGACAATTGATGAGGCTTTAGAAACAGCCCTTGTACTTGGTATAGCTAAGCATATAAAAGATCGTGAACTGGAATCAAATCTTAAACACACTGTTAAATTTATTGCTTTTGCTGGAGAAGAAAATACCTTCCGTGGTTCAAAGGATTATGTAAATGATCATACTGATGAAATTTTTAAGTATATTATCAACCCTGGTAACTTTGGCCATGGGGATACATATTATTATAACAATTGGGGGAGAAAAAAACCGCTTAATTTTGAGACCCCTTCAGATAATGAAACATTGAGATATCTTGTGAAGAAGATTGCAGAAAAATTAGAGTATAAAGATAGGACTGGAGGGATTGAACATAAATGGAACCTTGATGAAAATGAATTAAAAGATGAAGATAGTTTAGTATTTTTCAATAATGCGGTACCTAAACCTGAAGGTGTAATGCAATTTGCTCGTTGGCCTTTTAAAGGATATCATCGTGATGGAAGTGACCATACTGAGGGTGATGTAATGGAACTCCTTGATAATGATACCTGGCCGGTTGAATGTGAAGTAGTGGCATCAGTTGCGTTACATCTAATTGTTGATTCTGAACATCGGTTTGATTATGTTGCTGTGGTACCTTTTGATGACAGTGGTAACGGTGAGGTTGATTCTGTGCAGGTATGTTATACTCTTACCTCTGAGACTAATACTTCATTGTTTGGAAGAGTAAAAGGAGGTTTTTATAACTCATCAGATCAATGTTTGGAAGAAAAAGAATCTTGTCTTTATTTCTTGGAGAAAAATGAAACAGTTGATGATTCATTTATATTTAGTGTTCCTTCAGATCAATCTACCGAGGAGTTTACTGTACGTTTGGTTCTTATGGATTATTGGGATGAAGTTGATGATTGGTATAATGAAACCGTTAATTTAAGTGCATATAGCCTTTCAACTGCTAATTTCTCTTATGCCGGTCAGTCTGTTAAAACATTTAATTTCACTGATGGCTCTTCTCCGTCACCTAATGGTACTATTACAAGCTGGAATTGGAGTTTTGGTGATGGTAACCATTCTAATTTACAGAATCCTAATTATACATATTATGACAATGGCACTTATAATGTTTCATTGACCATTATTGACAGCAATAATCTTTCAAATACTACTTATATGTATTTAATCGTTGAAAATGAGCCGCCTAGTGCAATTATTAATAAGACTGCTAATATTTGGTGTATTAACGATTCAATTAATTTCACCTCTGTTTCTTCTGATAGTGACGGCTCGATTGTAAACTGGACATGGGATTTCGGAGATGGAAATTATTCCTATACCAGTAATGTGACATATAATTATTCCAAGAGTGGTTTTTACACAGTTAATTTAACTGTGACTGATGATGATAATTCATCTAATTCGACAACGCTGGATATGATTATTGCTGGTGCAATGATAGATGATAGTTACCAGGATGACAGTCCAGATACTTATAGATGGCGTACAATCCAGTCAGGAGTGTCAAATGTTACAGATGATGATATTATTTATGTTAATAATGGTAATTATAATGAGAGTGTTGTTGTCAATAAAACAGTTTATTTGCTAGGTGAAAATGAGAATTATGTAAATGTTTATAATAACGGTGGTATTGTTTTTGATGTACAAAACGATTCTGTTGTTTTAAATAATTTAACAATAACTGATGGAAATACAGGTGTTTTGATAAATAGTTCCAATAACTGTTCAATAATAAATTGTAATATTTCATTTTCCACATATGGTATTAAGATTTCCACTGGTGCTAATAATAACTCGATTCAAAAATGTATTTTTAAAAGGAACTCTTACGGTGTTTTTATTTCTGGTTCTTATAACAAGATTGGTTCAAAAAATATTTACGAGCCTTGGAATGATACAATTTTTTCTATGAATACTTATGGTGTTTATTTTGATAATTCCAATGATAACATTGTAATGGGTTGCAGTATCAATGCCTCTTCAAGTCCTGGAGGACTCCCTCCTGCTATATATGGTATCTGTCTTGATGATTCAGATAATAACTCAATTTTACATTGTGATATTTTTAATGCTAATACCTCTTTTTCTAACGGATACGGTATATATCAAGATTATTCAACAAGTAACTATATTTTCCATTGTTTCATCCATGATAACAACAAGGGCGTGTATCTTACTAGCTCTTCTGATAATCATATTACATTGAATAATATTTCCAATAATTCAGCTTACGGTCTTTCAATTAATATGTTCTCATCTGTTAATAATACTGTTTGTTGGAATGATTTCATCGGTAATGGTGATGATCGTTCTCCTCAGAGTAGTGATGAGGGATCCAGTAATAATTGGAATACAGAAAATAATGAAACTTATTATTATGTGGCTGGTGGTGAGGGTAATTATTGGAGTGACTATACTGGTGTTGACGGTGATGGAGATGGTATCGGTGACACAGGTTATACAATCCCTGGTACTCCTGGTTCTGTTGACGCTTTTCCTGTGATGGTTCCTCGTGATTTTTTCAATTAATATTTTAGATCGAGGATTGCTTTTCCTATCTTTTTTCTTTTTTTTCTTATTTTTTTAATAATTGCTGGGTATTAAATAATTTGAATTACAATTACTTTTTTGAATCTAATATCAAAAATTAATAAAATGTGGGAAAGCAACCATATTTTCAGTAACAATTTTTTAATAAAATACCGTATTTTCAACACCGTAAATGAAACACCGTATAGTGTAACAGCACCAGCACAACCAATCCCTCCTAGGTTTCTAAATCACCAAAAATCCTAGGAGAATTGGGTTATTTAATTCTTATCTTGACAGTTTCATCTTAGATATAGTAAAATTTTTATATTAAATGCTTTTACATAAATTGACCTATAATCTATGGAGTAATAAAATGAATACAACAATTCATTTTATGTATATATGGCTGAAAAAGCCTTGCAATTGCCTCTATAGATTATAATTGAATCTTAGTTTTTAGTGTTTTGTAATTAAGGTTTTTGTATTGTTTTTTGAAAAAGATTTTTGATTGCATTCACTGAAATTTAAGATTTTTTTGTAAAAATTTAAAGGGGTATATAGATATGAAAAGAATATTGTCTCTTGGCATAACCGCCCTGCTTATAGGGTTGATACTAACAAAAAGTATTAGCGCAATTGTTTTAAAAAGTAAACCACAATTAAATAAACAGAGCCTTCAAACACCTATTCTTAATATCAAAATTAAAAAAGAAATTTTAAATGAAATTAAAACAACAAAGGATAAAATCCTTATTGTGGATAAAGTTATAGGAGATAGATCGGTAAAATATTGGGAGCATGTAATTGACAATATTTTTGTAATAAATGATTCAATGTTATTACATATTGACCTTGAATATCGACGAGTTCTTCACTATAAAAGAAGTTGGAGCAATATTGAAGTAATAACCTTAAGGTTTGGTGATGGTAAATTTGAAGGAGAATACTATTGGAAAAGAAAAGTTGTTTTTCCAGATGAGGATGACTGCGGTATATTTTACACTTTCAATGATAAGCAGGAATACCCCTTATTTTGTTGGGAAGTTAGATATGTTGATGGAAATACACTTTTTTATGATCTTAATGAAACTCCAATAGGATATGGTGTTACAGCACCATCAGAAAGAGGTTTTGTGTTACAAGGTTATGGTGATTTAAAATGGAGATATTGGAGAGAAAATGCTCAGGATTGGTATAACAGATGGTTTGATGCTATAAATTCAATAAAATGCCCAAGTATTAATCAAATATCTTACTTTATAAAAAATGAAACTACTAATACTAAAGCATTTTATGTTATAGCACATTCTGGTGGAGAATCAAGTCGCTTTTTAGCTGATCAAAATACATATTATACAGCAAATCAACTTCATTATGATATGGAAAATAGAAGTCCTATGAAACTTGCTTTTCTTTGCTGTTGTGAGGCAATGAACAATACAGGACCAGAAACACTATCTTACGAGTTTAGAAAAGGGGAATTAAATGGTACTGTAACTATTGGTTATGTTGGGATGGGTCATTGTCCAGATTGGATTCAGTCTTTATATTGGCAGGATTATTTGTTTCAAAAAATCGATGAGGGATATACAATAAAAAAAGCATTTGATAGAGCATGTGCACAATATCCAATAATAGCAGATTATGTTAGATTTATTGGAGACTTTAATCTTAAGATAAAAGATGATATATCAAGGGTTTCAAATTATAGCAATAATTATAATATCAAATTAAATTTTCAAAGCTGTCTTGCTTTCCAAAAAATTGCATTGATCATTGCTCTAATTGCTAGCATTTCTAGATTTGTCGCCATTAATTCAGAGTCAAGCTCATTTGAAAAAAATATCATAGCAATATCTTCATGTGGTATAATTGTAACAAAATCCAATGCCCCAACATATCCTCCACTATGACTTATTATTTTATTGCCATCTGCCGGATTTGCTATTTGCCAGCCTAAACCATAGTTATACTTGTCGTCAGGTGAAAAATGTGCAGTATGCATTAGTTCCACAGTTGATTTTTCTAAAATTCTTACATTATTCCATACGCCATCATTCATATGAGCAATTATAAAATGAGAATATTCTTCTGTTGATGTTCTTAGTGTAATTGCTGGATACAGTATATGAATACCATAATGAGGATGTCTAAAATATTTACAATTTTTAAATTCATAAGGTACAGCTATATTGCTAATATTATGATCTTTAAGTCTGAAACCTGAGTTATACATCTGTAAGGGTTCAAAGATATTTTCTCTACAGTAATCATTAAAGTTTTGATTAGAAAATATTTCTACAAGATATGCAATTATTGAAAATCCAATGTTTGCATAATAGTATTTTTCTCCTGGTTTTGCATTAGACCATGTTGTAGAACTATATCCACTTCCACCTGAAGTTAAATATTCTTTAAGCCAGGGATATGGAAAATCTGGTATGTCTGGATCTCCTGGCAGATATGACAAGGCAATCCAGTATAGATTATCATCAGCAAGACTTGATCGGTGGGACAGAATCATTTTAATTGTAATTGGATCATCTGGATGATTGGGATTTCTTAATTCAAATGGAAGATAATCATTTACATCATCATCAAGATCAAAAAGTCCTTTTTCATAAAGCTGCATTAGAGCAGTTGCAGTAATTGTTTTTGATACAGAAGCTTGAAGGTATAATATATTTTCATTTGTTGGTTTCTCATTTTCAAGATCATAATAACCATATCCTTTTGACCAGCGAACCGTATCATCTTTTATAATACATGCAGCAACTGAAGGTCTATGACCAATAATCATTAGAAGTTTAAAGTAAATATCAAAAAGCAAATCTGTTACTGGTCCTTGAATTTCTTCTGGGTTTGATATTTGCTTTGTAGATAGAGTCATACCTATTGTTACAGGACTTATAGTAATTCCAATTAAAAGACATACAATAATGGGTGTCAATATTTGTTTTTTCATTTATTTTCCTCCCCATTCTGTTCTATTTACCAAATGAAACTGAACCAACTATATAATATCTGACAAAATAATATAAATGTTTGTATTTTTTAATAGATTGGATGATTATTATTAAGAAAGCTAAGATCTTCTTATTTATTATAATAGCCTCAATTACTTGTCTAATCAATTTTTTATTAATAATTTTACTCCAATAAGAATAAAAATTAATCGTTTAATTAACGTCCAAAAGCTCTAAAACCCACATAGTCTTTGTATGTTTTAATAACACTAAAATAGGTATAATTTTTTATAGCATCAGGAAATTTACTGGATAGATCTTCCATTATTTGATTTAGTTGATAAGAATTATTAAGATAAAAACCTATTTCAAGGTCAACATAACCTATTGTTTTACACATATATTCAAAATTTGGATTTGATTTAATATAATTAAGGATATTATCAACTTTATCAAACTGATTAAGTTCTATATCACCTTTACATGAGTAATATCCTAATTTTGGTAAATCGATGTTTATCGTGTATCCAATTATTATTTCTGATTCCATGAGTTTTTTTAATCGATATTGAATGACTATGTTATAGACCTGATTCCTCAGGTCCAAAACTCATAAAAATTGAAGGATATTTTTGATTATTATATTCTGTTAAAATCCAATTTTCACTTCTGGCTATTTTACTTATTTTTATTTCATCTAAAGAACCGTCAAAATATTTTGGTTTATTAGAAACAGCTCTGTGACCTATTCTATGTTTGTTATCAAGTTTATTAAATTTGAAATTAACCTCAACATCTTTTCCTAACAACTCATCATCTTTATATAGGCTACTTTCTCCTTTGTTATTATCACAAGTTGACGCATAAAAATACCATTTATCAACAACAAACGTATGTGTATAATTAACTACTCCATCCACATCTCCATCATCATATACACCCTGAAATCCTGAATTATCGGGCCCATTTGCGTAATAAGTATGTCGGATATCATCGTCACTATCATATTTAGAGCTAAAAATAAAATTTTGATTTTCTCCTGAAACTACGTCAGGTTGCATCCAAGCTGTAAGAGTAAATTCACTTAATCCTGTTAAATCCATGTTTTTATTCTGAAAAAAATCATCGATTCCATCAAAATCTAAACAATAGCCTACTTTTCCATCTTGTAAATAGATAGGCTCATTAATAACATCAAAATCATTAATATTGGAGGTTGAATCAAGCATATTTCCAATAACATCATTCATATGAAAAACGGCAATATAATTAGAATCCCAAACCTTATCAGAGTACTGCTGACTATCACAATTTGAATTTCCATAATACATATAAAAAATAGTATCCACATCTTTATCAAGACTTGGTATCCTCACCCAAGAAACCAACTCACCAGAAGAATCCTCATACAATTCAATCTCATGAAACAACCTATTAGCAACACCAGAACCATCCATAAATAAAATATCATCACCATCAACCTGAGCCTTATTACGAAGATCAGAATCAACAACACTAACAAGAACAGGGAAATCAGAAAGATCACCCTCAACCAACTCATGATCAATAGTAATCTTCTTACGATACAACCAACCCTCATCAAAAGGATCAAAAACCATAATAGGCTGAGTCTTAAAACTAAAAACCTCACGAGTCCAATAAGACCCATCAGTAACATTCACAAACCAAGAATAAACAGTAGTATAATCAAGACCACTAACATCCACAGAATACACGCCATCACCAACACCACCACCACTACCTGAACCAATATCAGGAACAGTTTCAACAGAATAATCCATCAAATCACCCTGAAAATCCTTTAAACTAAAACCTAACTCAGAAATATCAACAGGAACCCAATTATCACCATCACTTGGTACAAGATCTGAAACAACAGGAACAACAACCTCAGTCATAAAAGAAAAAGTCTTCTCAACAGTATTATACTTATCCTTAACAACCAAATGCCAAGAATACTCAGTATCACCCACAAGACCACTAACAGGAACCTTATAAACACCATCCTTCTTCCCACTACCACTACCTGAACCAATATCCGGACTAGTAGTAACAGTATAACTCATACGATCACCCTCATGATCACTAATCCTAAAACTAAGCTCATCAAGAGAAATAGAAACATCCTTTGCACCATTAGCAGGACTTACATCAGAAATTTTAGGAGCAGCATTAGGAGGAACATACCAATCAATAGTCTCAGCAGAAACATAAGTAAAAACACTATAACCTATAAAACCAAAAAGAGTCTCACCAGAAATAGAAAAAGTAAAACCAACACCAAGAAAACCCAAAGCAACACCAAGCTGATGACCTTTCGCAATAAATCCCCTACCTGTATTAATATTACCCACATTAGATACACCTAAATATGCAGACCACAGAGCAATACCACGAGGTCTAGGAAGCAAAAACAACGGAAGAGGAATACCAATACCACCACCAACAATACTACTAAAAAAAGAAACAGCAGAAACAGAAGCAGACTCAGGATATTCACCTAGCGGTTCAATAAATTCTGAAGAGACAAAAAACCTTTGAAGGCTACCTAACAAATTCAAGATATTAATAAAACCTGTTTTAAAACCCCTACTTGTTTTCAAATGTGGTCTATTCTCAAACCAACCTAGCCAAGACGGATTCAACAAAGAAAGCACCCTATCTCTGGACATACCTGCAGGTAACAAACCATTATTCTCCAATAGATCAACAAAATCAGACTTCAAAATCCTTGTTTCCGTACTAAAAGGTTCATAAACAATCTTATACTTTAAAACCTCAAGCACACCTGCAATATCTTCAGCAACATCACTAGATAAAACAGAGTTACATTCCTTTGAACCAGATTTATCAAAAGTATAAAACGTTAAAGAAGAAGTATCTTGATTTTCATTATTTACCTCAATTTTATTTGTACATGATTTGAAACTAACTCCACTTATTGCTGGTGTGAAAGAAACACCAATAAATAAAATAATTATTCCGATAACACGTGCCTTATTTAACAATTTATTTACATACATGTTTTACCTCCCTATATCTGATGTTATAGTTTGTAATGCTCTAATAATTATATAATAATATGGTAGAAATATTAACAAATTTAGGTTAAATTTGTTATATTGATAACGTTCTGTTATTAATATAGAGATATCAGGCAAAAAGTAGAATATATCTTTGTCATTACTAAATTCCAAAGAGGATCTGCTTTTTAAAATACTGTAACATGATATGTTGATTTTTTGTAGTACCCATTTATGCTTAATAACATTGATATCGTTTGGTGCTTTTGCTGGACGCCAGTCAATATTTACTATTGGAATTGGAAAATAAATAGGAAGATAATAGTAATAGCCATAGGGGTCAGTTAGTCTAATAGAAAATAGGTAAATAAATCTTAAACCCGGGGTTATTTTTGGAAGAAATCTTGGTTTACCCCAATAGTTACCATTAAATTTCACGTTCAAGCTTTGATTTATATAATAATTTATAACATCTCTTCTAATATTCTGATAGATATTATTATTTTTTATCGTAACAATGTTATAAAAAACAAAGGTAAAAATACCTATATAGTTGGATATCACATTATTAAATTTAATAATAATATTGTTAGATTTCCAACTATCAATACCAACACCATTATATCTAATATCATTATAGGATATTATATTATTTTCACCATGAGAAACATGTATTCCTCCTCCATAACGACCATCAGAAATACAATTATGGATAATATTATGAGTGATCACGTTATCTGAACTACGAAGGATATTTAATCCAGTATCATCGCAATTTTTTATAATATTATTAGAAATTATGTTCTTATTAGTCTTTTGATCACCAGAAGAAAAAATATAAATACCAATATTGTTGTGAGTAATTATATTATTTGTAATGATATTTTCATTTCCCTGGCTAATTCTTACCCCATATGCATTAATCCAAGGGGAATTATCAAGGGTAAAACCATTAAGATTAACCTTACTTGAAATAATTGTTACACAACTACTGTCTCTATCACTGCTTCCATCAATAACCGTTGTATTTCTATTTTCACCGATTAAATTAATACTTCTATCTATAACCAAATTCTCATAATACGGTGAGCTATCATCATAGACAAATACTGTATCACCATCACTTGCATTATCTATTGCATCCTGAATCTTAGTAAAATTGTCTTGTCCACTCCCTCCTACATATAAGATATTATTTATCGAAGACGTTGTAGATGGGTTTTTAACTACTAGATTTGTTGCATTAGAGGGAACAACACTCATACTGATAAATAAAACAATTATGCCCAAGACGAGAGTTTTTCTATATTTATTTATCATATTTCCTCCTCCTTTAATTATATACAATTCTCAATTATCTACCATAATCCTAGAACAAAATAGTATATAAATATTAACAATAAATGTACATTAACGTACAATTTCGTACTTTTAATCCAAATAAATTATATTTTTATATATGTTTTTTTATTTTATAAAGTCTAACAATTTTGCAATATTGAAAACATATCTATAAATCTCAGCATTGTTCTGATTCTTGAAATAGTAATTTCTAAATTTTACTTATTCACCTATTAATAATTCGCCTGTGGAAATCCCGATGACATAACTTAATTTTCCAATCGGTATCAAGAAATACCTATCTGAAAAGGTGACGTGAGAAGAAAAGATTAAACCTATAGAAAGACGAATTAGGTTTTTATTCCATATAATATAATGTAGTCCAATTGCATCAGCATGAACGGTTCTATTCTCAATTTCAGAAACTTTAACAAGTCCCCTTAGCCAAATTATACCCTCTATTTTTACATTTGGTCTTGGTGTTACATTTGCTATTGATGTTGCTGGTATAATCGCAAGTAGTAGTAAAACAATAGATATGCCTATTATTTTCTTTTTTATTTTACTTCCTCATTTTTATATATTCAAATTTGTTTGATAAAATCACTGTTTTATAAATCTAATAATCTCTGCAGTATTGGAAACATATCAAGGTTTGCTCTTAAAGTGATTTTAGGAGCAGACTTTAGGAGCAAAAATGGGACTTTAAGAGCAAGTATATAATTTTTTCTTACTTGTCTTAGAACAATAATTCATATTGTCTAAAAGTTTTATATACCAAGTATTTGATTTAAATTATTGGAGGAGGTAGCATTTATGAGCAAGAGAGCCTTCACATTTGGGATATTATTCATGCTAGTAGTTACTTGTTTTATT
>CAYFVP010000018.1:0-48966 GCA_964346655.1 uncultured Thermoplasmatales archaeon | reverse complement strand
GACTAACTATAAATAAAATAATCAACAAATAGTATTTAAAACTTTTATAATTGGATTAATTACTGTTTTATTAGCTTTTTTGTTGAGAATTAATTACATAAACTAAAACCTTTCTTTTTACATTTTTCAACTTTTTTACTTGTATTTTACTTCTTTTATTCCATTATTTTTAAATACAAATGATATTATGTTATTTTAAAAAAATATCGGGGGAGAGAAAATTTGAAGAAAAAAATTGTTTTAAGTATAACGCTAGTGACAATCCTTGCATCTGTAATTGTTCCTCAAAATATAGAAGTTGAAGCATCTGAAGATTATGGAGATCCAGACCTTAACCATTATTATATCTATAATAAGACAAAATTTTTAAGTAATATAATAAATATTATTGAATATCAACCAAAAGGCAGATATTTTGGTGAAGATGGAGAAAAAGCAGCAGCCTATTATATCGAAAATTGGATGAACGATATTGGTTTAGATTGTGTACACAATGAAACAATAGACGCTATCTGGTGGCCTACAGATGAGGCTGATACGTGGCACGAAGGTAATGCTAAAAGTCTGTACTGGGGCAGCCTCGACATGTCCAGGCGTGTAAAAAAATATTATATAAATATTTCCATCTATTGGAAAAACAATGGCACAATAAAAGAATATAAGAATCTATCATGGGGAACATGTTATCCCTATGTAACACATGCTCTGATAGGTTATAGAAATGATCAAGGAACTGGATATGTTCGCGAAAACCATAAACTTTTAAATGATTCAATAGAACTGTGTGATATACACTGGTTACATGATTGGACGGCATTTGGTATACAATATCTATGTATGCTTTTACCACATTATAAAGCATATATAGCTATTGATAACAATACCGAGACACATGGTCAACCTCCTCCATGTTACGATTTACAAATTGGGCGGATAGTTGATAAACCAGGTTTTCATGTAAATGGAACTATAGGCAATTGGATAAGAGACGCACTAAATGAAACTGATGATCAGGGTAAAAAAATATATTATTTGAAGGCTGATTATCGTGAATACTGGGAAAGGGAAAAAGTTACAAGCTATAATGTTATAGGGCAAATCAACGGCACAGATACAGGTAATGTGAGTATTATTGGGGCTCACTATGACTGTGTTTGGAACGGGGGAACTATAGATGAAGCCGCAGAAACCGCGCTATTATTAGGCTTAGCTAAATTCATCAAAGATCGTGAACTAGAGTCAAAGCTTAAACATACCGTAAAATTTATTGCTTTTGGTGGTGAAGAAGTAGGAATACGAGGGGCCAAAGATTACATAAAAGATAACATAATTAATGGAAACGAAAATGTTACATATATGATTAATCCAGGTAACTTCGGACATTATAACCGCTCTGGTTATAAATATTCTAATGGATATAAAGTATTTAATTTTACACTGGCATCCTTCAATAATTCAATGAGTATGGTTGCAGAAAATATTACAAATGCATTAGATTATTCACCACGGACATACGACCCAATAAACGGCAGTATCAACACAACAAAGAAACATGGGTTGCCATATGAGGACAGTTACATATTTGGTTTACCAGATAAAAGTTATGCTGAAACTTGTATTGAATTTCACCGATCTCCATTCTATGAATACCATAGAGACGGTCTAGACCATACCAAAGGAGATACCTTGGATGTTTTAGATAATTTAACATTCCACATTGAAAGTGAAGCAGTAACCTCAGTAGCATTACATCTTCTACTGGATCATAATTTCTCATTTGTAGACTATAGCAATTCCACATTTGATTCTGATAATGATAGTGATTTCGATTCAGTAACCCTTTATTTCAATGTAACCAGCGATACCAATGTTTCCCTATTCGGAAACATTACTGGTTGCCTATTTAATATTACAACCGGGGATCCAGTATCAAATCTTAGTGCCTCAGGTCTGATACCAATTATCACAGGAACCAACACAGCAGGTCATATTAACGTCACATTATCTCCTAATGAACCTTATGATAACTATACGGCAAAACTTGTTTTAAAAGATGTTTTTGAAAATGTTCATGATGAATGCACTCAAATTGTCAATTTATCCCCATACGGAAGCCCTATTGCGGATTTCAGCTGGCAGGTTGGCGTTCCGCCTCCTAAAAATATAATGTTCACTGATGAATCACTTCCTTCATATAATGGAACTATTACGAGCTGGAATTGGAGTTTCGGCGATGGTAATTATTCTACGGATCAGAATCCTAATCATACATATGAATATGCCGGACTCTATGATGTTATGTTGACAATCGAGGATAGTAATAACCTTACTGCAAATGTAACAAAGATAGTGGCTGTATTTGATTTATGTGCAGATGTTTCCTTTGAAAAGAGTAAGGATATTGAAAAAATTGGTAAAAATGTTAAATTTGATTCAACATCATCTGATCCTGATGGAACAATCACAAATACTAAATGGTATTTCGGTGATGGAACCACAGGGACTGGGGCTAATGTATGTCATTCATATTCTAATGGTGGAAGATATACTATTACTTTGGAAGTCACTGATAATGATGGTGCAACCAATTCAACAACAGATACAATACTTATTGCCAATGAGTTTGCGAATGACAGCTTTCCCGGAAATGATTCACGTGAAGGAAACTGGACTACTATTCAAGCCGCGGTTAATAATGCTTCTGATGGTGACGTGATCTATGTTTTTAATGGAGATTATAATAATATTACAGTGGATAAGGAAGTTTTCCTATATGGTGAAGGAAATGTAATTATCTCAGGTCAGCAAACAGCCGTAGATATACAGAGCAATAATGTAACATTTGAAGGTTTCAAAGTTGAAAACGCAGTAACAGGTATACGTCTATCTCGTCTTTCAAATACCACAGTTACAAACTGTTCTGTTCAGAATTGTACTACAGGATTGAAACTTGAAAGTGAAGCTGATAACAATATTATTTCAGATTGTGATATTACCAATAACACCTATGGTGTTTTCTTCTCAGATTCTGATAGTAACTTTATTGGTTCCCCTTCGGTTATCTGGGAGCCTGTATGGGATAACTGCAATTTCAAACTTAATAAATATGGTGTCTACATTGCAAATTCTGAAAATAATTTTATAATAGGATGTAATATTAATGCTTCACCTACTAATCCATTCCAAATTCCTACTACTAATGGAATTTATATTGATAATTCACAAACAAATACAGTTCTTTATTGTGATATATTTGATGCCAACAATTATGGCATATATCTCAGTGGATCATCTGCAAATACAGTTTTGAATACTATTGTAAGAGAAAACAAAAAAGGTATATATTTATCCAGTTCTTCAGATAATGATATAATAGCGAATAATATTTCTGATAATACTCAATCAGGTGTCAATATCCTAACGGTATCCTCCTCATCTAATACCATTTATTTCAATGATTTCATTGATAACGGTGGCGTTTTATATCCACAGGCATCAGATTCAGGTACAAGTAATATCTGGAATTCTTCAGATAATAATAGCTTCAAATATGGTGCATCTGGTGAAGGTAACAACTGGAGTGATTACACAGGGAATGATTCTGATGGCGACGGAATAGGTGATACACCTTATAGTATCGCGGGTACTGCTAATGTTGAGGATTCCTACCCTGTTATGGAAGATTATGGCTGGGTATACAAGTGGTTCTAAAAAAACATCCTCATCCTTTTTTCTCTTAATTCTTTTATATAAATAAGTTTTAAGTTTACAGTTACAGGATTATAGGCATCTTTCATATTAGAATATAGGTTGTTTATATTGAAAAATATGGTTTGTTACCTTCTGGGATTAGTATTAAACAAGGACAAAATTTAATTATTGGACCCTATAGAAATCCAAAGTTCTTAGAATATTATGAAAAAATTATTACAAAAAATCCTCCACCAAGTTCAGAAATTCTCAATGTTTTTTGTTTTCTATCTGCAAAATATAGACAAGATCCTTATACATATACTGGGCTATTTTTTCTGGGTGTAGCCATATATATATTATTTAATGCAATTGGACTTGGAGAATCTCCCTTTTTTTGTTCATTAATAGGAATTGGATTCATTTATTATTTATATAAACCATTTCTCTTTTATTCACTTCTTACCTCTCTATCACCTCAAGATCCAGATATATATTCCTATGGAATATTTGGTTATAGGCATGATACGTCATGTACTGATATTTATGGATTTAAAGGTTTTAGAATAGCAATTTTAAATCCTAATAGTGATTTTCGGACTTATTTTCTGGGACATGCTTTTGTTCTAGAATATTTTCATTAAAATAAGATAGGAGATTTCAGGCTTTGCAGACTTTACACAATAAATACTAGATTGTATCTTAAAGAATTAGAACTTAGAGTCATGATTGAGTTTAAAGTCAAAACCATACAAAGTATACTATTTTGCTTTTGTTATAGTATACTTTTTTGTTATTGATATAGTATACCTGTGTCTTTAACACTTTTTTATTATTATTTTGATATGTTTCTTATGGAGAGATGTTTATTTTTTTATTTTTATTGGATAGTATAGAAATTAATAAAAGAACTGTTTTTTAATATCAACTGGGATGGGAAAAGAATTAATAAATTAATTGTTATTGACTTTCTAATCTCAAATCTTTATCTCTATCAATCTTTAATTGGTAAGTAAGTAACTAACTAATTTGTTTTTATAGTTCCATAGAGAGAGTTAATTATTAATTGACTTAATTGATAACTAATTAACTTAAGTTAATTACTCCATAAGTCATACAGTAGATGACAAAGTTGATAATAGAAGGATTTACACTTGAAATCCTATTACACAAGATTTAACAATCTCTGCAGTATTGGAAACATATCGATAAATCTCAACCAAGCTCTGTTTCTTGGAATATTTATTTCCAACTCTGACCAGTTGCTCTCTAAATAATATTCATCCACAGCTTTACATTGTATAATATAATTCCCTTTACTTGACCAGTTATAAGATAGTGTAATCAGTTCACCTGAATGATATGGTCCATAAATGTAAATGATTTCTTTATCACCCCAACCTATATGATACCAAATATCATCTCCATCAGGGTCTGTTGTATTAAAAGTAAAATCATAATCAATCCCTATTTTTGCATTTGTTGGTCCATCTATGATAGGAGAATTTGGAGGTCTATTATCAGGCCCAGGTGGCCATTCCCAAATAAGACTGGCATTATTTGCAACCCAAGCGCCTTTAACAATGGAATTACTATTTTCACTCCAGACAACATACCCCCAACCACCAATATTACCAGGTCTTTTAGGCAATACACATCCACGACTATATGCATTCCCAGAATTTCCTTCTAACCCAAGTATAATATGATTACTCCAAGCTGAATTTGATAAATAATCAGAATTTATCCAGATTGCTGCATATGCATTAGGTGACTCACCACCCTCACAATTTGCAATAATTATTTTATTATCAAGCCACCACATATAATTCCCTTTATTGAATTGATTAGATGTCTGAGATGATGTGCCACATGCATCTGGGCAGTTCGAGTTTGTCTCAGTCCATGTTAATCCACCATCGGTTGTTTCATATTGCTCCAAAAATGGTGAATATGGTAACCCACTTCCTTTAGATCCACAGCTACTTGTTCCACTTGGTCCGTTTCCAAATTTTGTAAACCTGTTAATAGTCATCCAATGAGTTGCCACTGAATTAAGTGGGATTGTACTCCATTCTCCACCAACATTATCGATATTATTACCAAATTTAGACCAAGTATAACCACTATCCTCTGATATACCAAGATAGGATATGCAATTTTGAAAAATATTCGGATCATTGACAAATGCATACATTTTATCTCCAAAAGTTATCCAATCATAAACATAACATTTTCCAAATTCTGAGAAATTACCTGAATAATACCAATTACCTTGTGATCCATTATGACTATTTCTCCAAATATCCGTACCATTATGAACATCCCATTCATGGTCATCACAAAATAAGAAACATAAATCTCCATTTGGTGCGGTAATTAATGAAAAACCAATTTCAGCGCAATAAGAGGGGAATTTATGTATCATAAATGGATCTTCCCAATTATTACCATTATCATGACTTATCCTGCACCATAGCTCCATCCAACATGAATAATCTATATTATCACTTCTGCAATAAACCATTACTAAATCTCCATTTGGTGCAAGTGTAACTCCTGGAAAGCGAACCCTATTTAATTCTGATGCTAATATTTGTTTACCCCAAACATTAATATCTGGATTATATACATTAATTGATAAATTATCATAAACATCATCAATGTTTTCATGTGTATGGGTATTTTTTAACTGAACAGTGGAACTCGAAACACCAACTCCAATAAACAATACAATTATCCCTACTGTAAGGATTTTACAATACAACTTACTCTTCATATTCACTCCCTCTGTTATCAATATTCACATCTGATTAATGATATTTATATCTTATATCTGAATATAAAACAGTCTAATGAATAATTGTTCCAGATGAAACATCTATAGATAGATTATATCTTGATTAATCCTAAATTCTATTTTATAAAACCCAACAACCTCTGAAGTATTGGAAATATATCAAAAAATCTCAACCAAGTTCTGGTTCTGGGAATAGTTATATTAAGTGCTGCCCATTCACTCTCAGCACCATATATATCCTTCGCTTTTGCCTCAATAGTATAATTTCCATTTACTATCCATCTATGACCATCAGAAAAAGGAATACCAGAAGCTTGTAATGCCGTCCAATCTGTAATATATCCGTCACCCCATTTAATATAATAAGACACATCATCTCCATCAGGATCAGTTGAATTAAAACTGTAATGATAATATACACCTGATTCCCCGCTTGTTCTACCACTTATATTAGGTGCACTGGGAGGCTCATCCTCAATAATAGAAATCGGATGTATTTCTGACCAATCACTTTTCATACCATAAATATCTTTAGTTCTCACCCTTATATCAAAAGTTCCAAGTTTACTCCACTTATGGCTTACTATTATCTTTTCACCACATGGATAGGGACCAATCCACCAGGTGGTTGTACCATCACCCCATTCAACTTTATACCTGACATCATCACCATCAGGATCATTTGCAACAATACTGAAATCATACTCAATACCAATTGCACCTATATTTGGACCTTCGATAGCCGGAGGATATGGCGGTTGAGATGGATCTTCAAAACAATATACATTTAGAGTGGGTCCACCACCGATGTATAACCGTCCATAGGCAATGGCAGGAGAATTAAAAAACCACTTAGGTGATCCAATTTCGCCATACCAAATTAGCTCACCAGTTGCTGCATCTAAGCATATTAACCTGCCAATATCCCATAATCCTAAGTAGACTTTATTATCAGCAATAGCAGGAGAAGAAGTATATGGAGGACCTGTGGGATAAAACCAGATTTGTTCTCCTGTATCTGCATCTAAACAATATAACCCATGGGGATTATAACCATGTAAATAAACATTACCATAGGCAACAGCAGATGTGCACCCTACAACTTCAAAATTCCATATCACATCTCCAGTTTCAGCATCTAAACAAAATGTATCTCTACCACCACAAATAACATTACCATTAAAAATACTAGGTGCACCTAATAATAAAACCTTCCAACCAGTGTTATATCTCCAGAGCAGGCTACCAGTATCTGCATTAAAACAGTACAAATAATAATCTTCTGAGCCAATGTACACCTTGTCTTCATATACAGTTGGAGGAGATAACTCATACTCTCCCATATCATATTTCCAGAGTTCATCACCAGTATTTGCATCTAAACAATAAAGCTGTCCCTTGCATTTTGTTATATATACCTTACTGTTAACAATAGCTGGAGATCTTGAAATCCCATATCCCTTATCATAAGTCCATAGCGTTTCTCCTGTATCAGCGTCAAAACAGTAAACATAATCATATGTGCTACCTTGGTAGACCTTTCCATCCACAACAGCAGGACTGCTAACACTTACACCACCAGGTATATCAGTTTGCCATATCAGTTCCCCTGTTTCTGCATCAAGACAGTAAAACTGGCTGGGCAACGATGTGTCTGTTCCAATATAGATCCTCCCATTTGCAACAGCAGGAGATGAGTCTACACTAGAACCACAACTGGCTTCTATGTGAAAGACCCATTTTATATTATTTATAACAGGTCCTTTGGATGTTGAATATCCTGTTCTCTGTAGGTCATGTTGAAACATGGGCCATTCATCAACTAGTGAACCAGGATTATATTGATTATCAAATACATCAAAGCTTAAATTTTCTACTTTATTTTTAACAACAACACCAGTTGTAGGTAAAACAGTAGTAATCAGTAGCGTACAAACAATTATTCCAATTAATTTCTTTTGCATTTCTTACCTCCTCTTTTTACATATTCAAATCTGATAAGTGGTATTTAAAATTTATGTCAAAACTTATCACATATCAACGAATTAATCCACCTAAAATAATTAATCCACTGTTCGACCGTGGAATTATATATTAAATCCATTGTTATATATAGCTCTTATACTCTAATAATTCGGTCTTAATTGATGATTTTTTATTAATATTAACATGAAAAAAATCGTTTGTCGTTCTTTCTCTAAAACCTATAAATATTGTTAATTATCTGTCAAAATTCTTTAAAAAATTAAATAGATTCAAGCCCATAATTTTTTCGATTTCTATTTTATTAAAACCTCTACTAGATAAACCGTTTATAAGTGCTGGATAACAAGAAACATCTGTTAAATCAGTTGGAGTTGAGGAAATTCCATCAAAATCACTTCCTATTCCAACACAATCAATTCCACCAACCTCAGAGATATGAGCGATATGATCTATTAAAGCATTTAAATTAACTTTATCATTTCCTTGAACCATTTTCATGTATAATTCTAATTCTGCTTTATTGAGCATTTCGGGATTGTCTTTGTTACTTTTTATTTTTTCTTGATACCATTTTTCATTTTTTTCTAAATTCTTCATCATTTGATCATAAACAGTTTTACTTAAAAATCCTGGAAAAAAATTGATACCAATAAAGCCCTTTCTTCGAGCAATTTCTTTAATCAAGTCATCAGAAATATTACGAGGAATATCACAAATCGCTCTAGCACAAGAATGAGACGCCATAATAGGACTTGATGAGATTTCTAACACATCTTCAACAGTTTTATCTGATGAATGTGAAACATCAATTACCATTCTTAGTTTGTTCATTTTAAAAATTATCTCTTTCCCAAGTTTATTAAGTCCATCCCATTTTGGTTTATCCCCTGAAGAATCAGCCCAATCTGTATTTTTAGAATGAGTAAGAGTCATACCACAAAATCCAAGTAAATACAAAAACTCTAAAATTTCAATTGAATTTTCAATTATATGTCCACCTTCCAAAAATAACCAGCAAGCAAGTCTATTATTTTTTATTGCAGAATCCATTTCAACTGTTGAGGTAACTTGTGTGCCAAAATCTGAATCAAAAATCTCCTTTTTTAAAGCTTGATATAGAATTAATGCTTTTTTTAAAGACCTGTTAGGTGCATAAAAAGGACTTACCCATATAGCAAATACTTGTGCCTTTAAACCACCTTTTTTAATCTTTTCAAAATTCAAATGGCTATGATTTTTATTAATAAAATAAAATGATTTATCTAAAAAAACATTTGCAGTGTCACAATGGGCATCAAAAATCAACATATCATCAATTTCTTTCTTATTTTTTGTTTTCATATTATTCATGCTAGGAAATAATTGTAACAACTCTTTCTTTTTAAAAATAATTATAAAATTTATTCAAAATTTAAATTTTGAAAATTGCCCATCTTTTAATAACTTCTCTAGGAAAATAAATCCATTTATCAGAGTATCTTGTTTTTATTGTATCAAAAAATAAACCAAAAATTAGAATAATTACAGCAGTTAATACCAGATAAAAACCGTTTCCAGGTCCCCAAGTTGAAGGTAAATTAATTGTTTCTGAAACTCCAGGAATAGTTGTTTCTATTTTACCATTTCCAATAAAACCTCCAACAGAAACTTCAGTAATTTGTGACATTGCATAGATAAATATTACAAGCACAAGAATTAATAAAACAATAGATAAAACTGAGAAAAACTTAATAGTTCTTCGAAATCTACTCTTTATAAAAATTGAAACAAATATAATGAAACAAGAAATTGTTAAAAAAACCGAGATAAGACCCAGAACCATTGTCACTTCTTCTGGAACCTGACTAATTTCTCCACCTAATGCATCTGTTGTTGATGTCATTGTTATTATTTCTGAAGGAATTAAAAGAGTTTTTGTATTTGATTCAATAACATTTTGTTTTCCAGATAAATCCCACCATGAAGAAAAAAGAGCAATTATTAGAAGAGCAATTACAAAAATTTTAATTCCAGCGTAAACATTTTTCTTTAAAAAAATAAAAATAAATGAACAAATTGCTAGAGCGATTCCAAGATATATAATTATTGTATGAATGAGCGATTCTTGAGTTGAAACAATATCAATATTTTTAGTACCCCTTATCTTTGCTTTTTGTTTAGCAATTTTTTCGTTTTCTAAAAAAATAGTCAATTCATAATCACCAGGTGGAACTGTAAAACTAACTTTTCCTTTTTCATTTATATCTTCTGGAATAGCCTGTGTCTTTCTTGAAATAAACGCTCGTCCCTCAGCAATTTTTTGTCCATATGAGTTGAAAATATTTATATTTACATCATATTCAGCTGGAAATATTAATTCCAAGTTTTGTTTGGTTTTTATTACCAGTTCTTTTTCAAGCTCAAAAGATTTGTAACTTGCTTTTAAATCATATTTTGCTGGATATAAATTTTTAAATTGATATTTTCCTTCACCCATATTTTCTGCTGAAATAACTACAGGTTCAATCATTTCTTCACTTGTTAGTGTAGGATATATATCAATTTCTGGTGCAAAGTCCCATTTGTCTTTTAGGTTAAGATTAAAGTCTATTTGTTCAAGTAAAAAATTCTGTTTAACTGGAATTAAACATTTTAATAAATTCAATTTAATTTCTTTTTTATCAACTAAAAAGCCTTGATAAACAACTTTTAAATTGTATGGTTTTGAAAAAAAACAAGGTGCATTTAAAATTGCATTGCCATTTGCATCTGACACTGATTCAGAAATAGTTACATCACTGCTTTGAAGCTGAAATTTTACATTTTCAACTCCGGCCCTTTCTTGATTTAAAACAGATAATTTAATTGAACCCTGAGGTCTGCAAAAAATCCTAATTATTTCATCTTTTTTTAACTCAATGATTTTAAAGCCAATAAATTTATGTTCTCTACCAAAGAGTAGATTCTCTCGAAAAATTTTTATGATATATATTCCAGATTCTAAATCTGGAAACCTAATTTTTTTGAAAAGTGATGCATTCCTCCAATCAAAAATTCCAATAGCAGTTTTTAATATCTGAAACAAGTTTTTTCCTTCTAAATCAAGATCAATTTTTCCAAGTGGAAGTCTACCAACTGATCCTGAAGATTTAAAACTACCTTCTTTGTACAACTCTGCATAGATATAAGGTAAATTTCTTCCCAAGGCAGCAGAGAGAAGTGAACCCATTGGAAAAGATGGTGCTAAATGAACGGTTGCAGTTAGAGTATACCTTTCTTTTTCTTCTTCATCACCATTAGTTATATTTTCTCTTAAAATTGGTCTTCTTTCAATAAGTTTTTGAAATATTTCTGATTCAGAATTAATTTTTTCATATCCCTCATTTTGCACTGACATAAATTCGATGTTAAAGTTTACATTATATCCTTGAGAAAGAACTGTTTTTTGATTTCCTCCCTTTTCATAATTATTTTTTAATAAAAAAACACTACCAGTATCAGCTTCTAGACCTGGTAGTTTAATGTTTTGTTTAACATAAGCTTTAATTTGTATACCATCTTCTTCTTTATTAAATTTTGAAGTTCTATCTATTATTAATCCATGTGCTTCACCTATGGAAGGATCATTTAGAGAAATCCAGCCTTTAGATCCTAAATCAATATCATCAGATGTTGAAAGTACCAATTCTTTTTCTTCAGAATCAGGATTTGTTGGAACAAGATAATTTTTAATTGTTTCATCTTCGCTGAAAAGAGTAAGAGATGGTAATATTTTTCCAGCATTCATTTTTTCAATTGTTGCGCTTCTTGATTTGATTGTAACAATGCCAGAAAACGTTCCATCTAAAACACTAGGTTCTTCAATATCAATTGTTTTTAATACCTCATGATAAACATTAACAGAAATTTTTTTTGTATTAGTTGGGCAATAATAATATGTGTAAATATTATCGGTTTTAAGATCTCCTTTTGGTGTTTGGCTTTCGATTCTCATTTTCGCCATTAAATTTCCATCGACCAATAGATTCTTTGTTACCTTGTTTGCATATCCAGTTCCATAATAACCAGGTGTATTAAAAATTCCATATCTGATATCAAAACTACCCATTTGCTCAATATTGTATGTTTCAACAACAAGCGATTCAGGTTTCATTTTTATAACTGAATGAGCAACAGGATTTCCTAGTAGCTCACCCTTTTGTATTATAGCATATATTACATAACCATCCTCTTTAACCTCATAATAATCAAACTCAATTTTTTGCCCAGAAATAGGTTCGTAAAAATAATGGGTATCTTCTATTGTAATATGATCACTATACTCGGGAGGATTTGTTTCAGTTGAATCATAAAATACATAGTATTTTTCATTTCCATTTGATTTTTCAGGAATAAGAAAAACCAAACTACATGAATTTATATGTGTCTCATCAATATACCTTAAATTATAAATTTGAGATTCTATTTCATTTAATCCAAAGTCATCTTCATAGCAAACACGAACTGAATGTATTGTTTCATTTTTTGCCCAGCAGGGATGAATAAAATCAATGCGTGTGTCAATTGGTTGATATTTTACATCGTCTAGACTTGTATCTACTGGAATTGATATTTCTTGTTTAAAGGCAAGCTTTTCGATATCTGTTGATTTATTTTTTTCATAAGAAATTACATTCATACAAAAAGAGGAAAAAAATACAATAACTATACTTATCCATATCAATAAATGTTTGGAAACAAGGTTCATTTTATAGAAAAATAATATATTTAATATTATTATAAATATTTTTATTAGATTTTCAACAAATGTAAAAATTCTAAAATCTTCTTAAATTATAATAATAAATTTTTTTAATGAATTAGAGCTGTTTGCTCCATATCAATTAGTTGAAATTTTAGAGAATCTAGGCTATCAATGTATCGTAATATAACTCAATAAACTCGTATCTCCAATTTCCTGTACCTGACGCATCAGAGTATTCGTTAATGACAAGTCCTGCTGTTCCATCTCCAATTGCACCAGTTCCGGGAGTTGCGTCACTATCAGAGCTTATTATCCAACTTTCTGGAAGTGTTGGATTGTAGGTAGAATGTAACCTTTGAACAGTGTGGTATGAAATCATTGGTAGCCCTGTGGGTCCGTCAATAATAATATCATTATTATCATGCAATTCGAAGGTTTCATCACCATTAATTGATGGAAAAATATTATCACCATTAATAAAAACTACATTAGATGGAAGAACAATACTCCAAAAGTTTTCAAAACTTGCTTTAACGCTATCTCTTGCAATAATTACATATCCACCAGGATTTACAGTGTTTCCTTCAGGAATTATATAACTTAGATCAGAAGAGGTTTGATATAATATATAGTTTGAAATATCTAAAGGTTCAATCTCATTTTCATCTTCTGATACTGCAAACTCATTCCATTGCATAATTTCAAATGTAGCTGAAAAATTCCCTGAAAGATTCATTAAATCTTGTTGCTGTGGAATATGAAGCCAAAATTCAATAATTATTTCATCATTAAAATGGAGTTGATGTCCAAGTTCAACAATATTATTATAAGAATCTCTGATATTTGTATAAAAATCGCCACTTGATAAAAGTGTATCAATCCAATTGTTTTCAGAATTGTAAATGTAATTAATATTATTAATTTTACCAGGAATTGATCCGGTATATTTTATTGAAACACCTGTTTTAAACCAAATACATGGAAATAAATTGTCAAAAATAACCTTAACATCAAAATCCTTTTCACCAGGTATTGCCTCAGCGTATGCAACTAGTAGCATATCTTGATTATTAATAGGATTTTCCGATTCAATACATTCATCTGTTACAAGATTTTTGTATACCCATGTTCCGTGATAATCAAAAACTTCCCATGATACACTTCCAGTATTTACTGTTCCATGGATATTAAATGTGTCAAACCATGCAGCATAAACTATTCCAACACCGGATAGTACTAATATTAATCCGATAAAAATTGTGCCAATTTTAATATTTTTCATTTTTGATATTCCCCCATATTTTTCATAGTTTGGGGTCGATTATAAAAATCAATTTAAATTTTATGTCTCAAAAAAAATTTATTTTATAAAATTTTTAAAAATTTGTAACAAAATGTATTATTAGCAATAAAAAATTAAGAAAAATATAATTTTTCTATTTAAATTTTTTTTTTAAATTTATTATTTTGAAAGTTTAATTATTGCTTCGGCAATATCTCCTTTTGTTTCAATTAATGCTTTTTTTGCCTCTGCAACACTTTTACCTGTTTGTTCAACAACCAAATCAATATCTTCCTTGGGAATTTCTTCCTTTTTTTCAACAATTCTAGGTCTACCAATTATCTGATAAGTTTTTTGTCCTTGTGCATCCATCATAGTTACACTTGCATTGTCAAAAATATACTCTTTGTCATCGGTTTGAATTATTACCTTTTTTACATTATCTATTTCTTTAACGTTTATTCCAAGCCTCTTCATCATTTGACTCATTTGCCTTGGATTCATACGCCCAGGCATCATATTATTTTCCTCCAGTATTAATTGTTTGTTTCGAAGCATATATAGATTACTTATTGTTTAACATTTTGGTATGATATCTGGAAAAGAAATAAAGGTTCTAGACAGAAATGCAGAATTTTATGGTGTTCCAAATCAAATTTTAATGGAAAATGCTGGAAAAGGTATAGCCAAATTTATCAAAAATAGATACAAATCAAATGTTTATGAAATACTTTTCGTCTGTGGGTTAGGAAACAATGGAGGAGATGGTTTTGTAGCAGCTAGATATCTATCGTCAAATTATAATGTAACAGTTTTTTTAATAGGAAAAGAAAGAGACATACAAACAGAGATATCAAAAAGCAATTTTCAAAAATTAAAAAAAACCAACATTAAAATTTATGATATAGATTTAATAAAAAAATTAGATGAAATTCTGACAAAAAGTAACCTTATTGTTGACTCCATGCTAGGAATTGGTATATCAGGTGGTCTAAAGGAACCATATTTAACAATTGTAAAAAAAATAAATAATTTGAAAAATAAGATAATTATTTCAGTTGATATTGCAACTGGATTTAATACAAATACAACAATAAAACCTGATTTTACAATAACATTTCATGATGTAAAAATTGGTATGAAAAGAGAAAATAGTGGAGAAATAAGAATTGTTGATATTGGAATCCCTAAAAAAGCAATTGAATATGTCGGACCTGGAGAACTTTCAGCTTTTTATCCCAAACCAAAAAAAGAATCACATAAAGGAGATAATGGTAGAGTAATGATAGTTGGAGGTGGTCCATACATTGGTGCACCAGCAATGTCAGGTTTTGCAGCACTTCGAACAGGTGCAGATCTAGTTTTTGTTCTTACACCTAAAAAAGTAGCAAAAGCGATTACGTCATTTTCCCCAACAATTATAAAGCCAAAAAAGCTTGCGAAAAAAACTGCTCAGTTATCTCCAAATTTAATTGTCAAAGAATTAAATTCTGACGAGAAACTTGTATTAAAAGATGTTAAAATTATCGAAAGTTTATTTTCAAGATTTGATACATGTCTTATTGGTCCTGGACTTGGATCAAATAAAGAAACCCTAGATGCAATAGAAAAAATAATACAACTATGTATAAATTATAAAAAATCAATAGTAATAGATGCAGATGCTATTCAAGTTGTTGGTAAAAAACAAGCGATAATAAAGAATTCTCAAACAGTTGTAACACCTCATGCTGGTGAATTTAAAGAACTTACAAATGTAAAATTACCTGAAAATATTAAAGATAGGAAAAAATTAGTTGAAAAATATGCTAATAAATTAGGAATAACAATACTTCTAAAAGGTCCAATTGATGTTATTTCCAATGGAAAAGTAACAAAACTAAATGACATTCACAATCCATCAATGACTGTTGGTGGAACAGGGGACGTTCTTGCGGGAATTGTTGGTTCACTGCTTTCAAAAAAATTATTGCCTTTTGATGCTGCTAGAGTCGGAGCTTTTATAAATGGTGTAGCTGGAAATCTTGCATTTGAAAAATACTCTTACGGATTGATTGCAACAGATATAATAGAACATATTCCTAAAGTTTTAAAAAGATATTTACAAGTATCTTTGGGCTATTAATACACTTTTGAAGAGAAAGCATCAAAAAATCATGTTTGGAGTATTTGAATATACAAGCATACCTGAAAGTAATATCGCTGTTGCCATCTATGGAATTCTTTACAAACAATACAAAGGATTCTATAAAAACATATTTTTGGATGGTTTAATTATGGTTTGAGTATATTATGGATTGAAAAATTGGGAAAAATATGGCTTTAATAGTATATATTGAAGGAATTGGTCTTATAATATTGGGAGTTTTTTTAAATTAGTTTGGTGCTGCACTTTGGGTTGCAATTAGATTAACTACAAGGCAAAATAGATTCGAGATTTATGTGGTTTTTTTTTTTGTAATAAGTATAATTTTAATAATAATAGGGGTTTATTTATTATTAAAACCAATATGGCGAATCCTTAAAAAAAGATATTCTTATGCACTACTAATAGTTGCTATTGTTATGTTCATACCTTATTTTTTATTTTGGAATATGTCCTTGTTAATATTTCCGATTATAGTCATAATAATGATTTTAATATTAATTGAGGAGTATACTGAACGTGAATTGATAAAATAAAAATCTCTTTTCTTTATTTTTATTCATGGTTTAATTTTTAAAAAAAATAGTTATATTGAAAGGAAATAAGTTTGAAACTAGTTGTAAAATTCTTCCTTTATTGTATTTAATAAAATTCAATATATGAGTCAGGATAAATAATTAAACCATATGAATCTTGGAATTGAAAAATAACTCTAAAATCATTATTATATATTAGAATTGGAATTCCTGCAGAAAGATCTAATTCAATATCTCCCTCATACCATAATTTATTAGAATGAGCAACTTCAAATCCATTGATTTCAACAATTATATCCCGAATATCGATGCCATTGAAATCTCTATTTTCTAAATGATAATTTATATACATTTTAATATTTTTCACCGAGTTATTAATATCAATTTCGGTATCTAATATTATTTCTGTTGGTGGGATTTCTCCAGATTCAACTTTTTCCCAATCTGAAAGTTCAGTATTAAAATTTTTAGCCCAGCCGATTTCATTAAAATATATTTTTTTCTTAGATGATTCAACAACATCTTTGTACCAGATTTCAGAAAATTTTTGATGTTGTTCAAATATTTGTGGATTGTTTTTCTCTATATCTTTTTCTTTAGACTTAATATCGGATAAATATTCTATTTCAATTTCTTTGGTTCCCAAAGTTATATGATATTGGGCTTGACTTGCAGGATCAACAACCTCCGAAGCTGAAGCATCACCTGTTCCAAACACCTTTAAAGCAACTGAGTTTAACCCTTTTGTGGCATCAGCAATATATTGCAATGCTAATCCCATGTGCATCAACCAATGTTCAATTCTATCTAAATCATTGATTACAAGTGAAACGTAATCTTTAATTGTATTATTTTCATTTTTATAACCAGATATTTCTAAATTTGATTTCGCCTTGCCTAACGCTACGCTTGAATCAAGAGCAAATTGGCCTCCTGAATTCAAATGTACAGCTGCTTCATAATTATTTTTTCCTACCATATCTGAACCGATATTTTTTTCTTGCCAAAAAAAGTCAAAATAATTTCTTGCTTCTTCAATAATCTCCATTGCAAGGTCATAATAGCTCCAAAAAGATAACTTAATGTTTTCATTTTGAGTTGTTGAAAATTGTTCAGTACAACCACTTAAAAAACCTATACTTACCACTACAAAAGCAATTATAATATTTCCAAATTTTTGCATTATTTTCCTCCTTTTCCTTTTACCATAACACTACTTTACTTATCAGAATTTTAAATATCTTAAGATTATATAAAACACTATTACTTTAAAATCCTTCAAACGTAAAAAAAGTTATATTTATTTTGAATTTTGTAGGAAATATTAAAATTATCATTTTAAATATTGATAAAATAATTACAATTATTTTCAATAGTTAAGGTGGGGTATATGATAAATGATGAAAAATCGTATAGTATTATAGATATCAAAGAAGCTGATCCTCTACTTGAAAAACATAGAAAAGAAGTAATTGAAAAATATTTAGAGTATGAAATTGCTTTGATGCAGGATTTCAACGAAAAAGGTAAATCCCTTAGTGATTATATAGAACATATTAAAACGATTCTCTGGTATGTAAAAGATCAGAGAGCACAGCTGATAAAAAAAGAGCTAGGTATGTAGCTTTACTTTTTTTTGATGATCTCATCAATGAATTTATATTTTATCAGGGCTTTACCCATTATTATTTTATCTTTACTGACTTTGAAAAAAACCTCATCACCAGATTTGAGGTCTAGTAGTTTTAAGAGCTCAGGTGGTAATGTGATTCTGTTTCTTTTGTCAATTTGTCTGGGTTTTCCTAATAGTTTTTCCATTTGCTTACTATAATCTTTTTTACTATATTTAGCTTTACTGGGATAATGGGTAAATGGGTTAAATTTATATACCCATAATGTGTTAAAGATTTTAATTTTAGGGAGGTGAGTAAATTTATGATTTCAGTTTGTAAAATTGTATTCTCTCGTTATCACACTGATTTTTTTAATTTTTATAACGACCGAGACGGAAAAAATTATGCTAAAAGGAACCTACTTTCTCGGGAGGTCAAAATCAATTAGGAGGAATACATTATGAAACGGAAACTTTTTACAATAGTATCAATTATTTTCTTTGCATGTTTAACGATTATGCCTGCAGCAATCTCTGAAAAAGATGATGGAACCTTGTACAACGAAGAACTTCTTCTCACTACAACAACAGATAAACCAAAATACATAGTAGGTGAAACAGTAAACATGGAGTTGGTAGTTGAACAAATTTATGGAGAAGAAGGCTATATGTTTACAAGTTCACAGAGATTTGACTTCGAGATATATTATGGGGATGAACTCATTTGGCGCTGGTCAGACGACAAGTTCTTTTTGGCTGTAATTGGTTATGAATATTTGTGCAAGGAAGATCCTATGCGTATTTACGATGCGTCTTGGGATTCAAATGAGGTAAAGCCAGGAATATACTCTTTAAAAGGAATTTGGACATGTGTTGATCCATTGGAATATCCATATGATTGGACAGAATTTGAACTAGAATAAAAGGGCAAAAATCAAGTGAACAATTTTTCTATCTTTTTATTTCTACTTTTTCTTTTTTTATTTTTATTCATTTTATTTTGCCTTTTCATTATAATCTTTAATCAATCTAGCTATCATTCCTGATTTTGTTTCCTGATTCTTTTTAGCTATTCTTTCAAGTTTCTTTATTTCAATTGGATGTAATGTTATTGTTATTTTTTTGAAAACTGCCATATTATCTCGGTTCATAAGTATAGTAATACATATTCTAATATTTAATATTTATTATAATATGTATTATAGTAAATATTATAAACTGTATTATGATTATGGTTACTAAAAAAGAAATAATGGAGGTAATATATGAAATGAAACGTGACGAGGGTTTTGTTTTAACGGTAAAAAATAACAGTATCAGATTACCACCTGAAGTATTGGAATATCTTAAAATAAAACCTGGTGATGAGGTTGCTTTTGATGCAATTGGTAATGACGTTATTACTATCCGTAAACATATAGAGAAATAAAAATAATAATACCTCTATCCCCTTTTTTTCCTTATTTTTGAATAATTACCAACATTTGAGTAGATAATTGTACATTAACGCACAAAAAATATGTATTATTACTTTTTAAATAATATTAAAAATTATTATTATAATAGGTATAAGTAAAGAAAATGGTAACTAAAAAAGAATATAAAGAGATCACTAATAAGTTACAGAATATTGATGATAAATGTGAGAAAATTTTAGAAAGTCAAATATCTACATGTATTGTTGCTCTTGTAATGGCAGGTTTTGCAATAGTTATGGCAGGAACTACACTTCAAATTGCAGGTGCTCCATTTCTTATTTAGATTCCGATGTTAATAGTAGGTGTTATTATATTGATTATTGGTTTAATTTTAAGTGTAAAAAATAGTATTGTCATTCTATAGCACGATTAAAACGTAGTAAAAAATACAATTTTATAACATTTGTAACAAAAATAGCAAAATTTATAAAATCTTCAGTTTTTAGTCTATATCTATAAACTTAAATCAAAATTTTAGTGTATTATAAATATTTTAATTAGTATCACTTTTAAAAAGATATTTATAAAAAAATGGTTAAAATGGAAATTTCAACTATTCAACCAACACCAAATCAACCGGCTATTTTCATTAAAAAGAAAAAAATACTTGTTTTTGCAGATTTGCATATTGGAATCGAAAGTCAATTAAAGGAGCAAGGAATTATAACAAAATCACGCACCGATTTAATGATTAAACAATTATTTTCTATTTGTAAAAAGTACAATCCAAAAGATATAATTTTACTTGGTGACATCAAACATAATATTCCCTGGTCAACCATTCAAGAAAGAAAAGATGTAAAAAATTTCCTCACTTCAATTAAGGATTATGGAAATATTCACATAGTTCCTGGAAACCATGATGGCAATATCAAAAAGTTAACATCCGAAGATATTATTATTCATCCCTCATCAGGTATGATTTATGATAATATCGGTTTTGTTCATGGTCATAGATGGCCAAATGAAAAAATTATGGAATGTAAACAAATAATTACGGCTCATACACATCCTACAATCATGTTTTTAGATAGATTGAATGTTAAGACATTTGAACCATGTTGGATTAAAGGAAATTTTAATTCTAAAAAATTAATTGAAAAATATCCTGATTCAATGAATCCAAAAGTACTTGTAATGCCTGCTTTTAACTCTTTATGTGGAGGAATAGCTGTAAATCAAGAAGGAATTGTAGGTCCACTTGGTAAAATTATTGATATTAAAAACTCTGAGATTTATTTGATTGATGGAGTTTGCCTTGGGAAAGTAAAAGATTTAAAATAAAAAAATTTTATGTCTCGTCTATTAATTTTTTTTTATTTATTTCATAAAGTTTTGATTAATAATAGAAATAATATGCTTGTTGTTTTAGAATTAAATTGAAATAAGAAATAAAGAAAAAGAAGAAATCTAGATTTTTTTAAGGTTGAATTCCTAAGATATATTTTATCATCGGGAAAATATTTGAAAAAGATGCTTTAAGATATTCAAGAAATCTAAGCGATAGTGAATTTCTAACTACTCTATATTTAGAAATTTTTATTTGAAAATCATTCTGAGGACCTTTTACTCCATATTGATCCATTGCTAATGCAACAATATCATAATTTCCTATGCTGCCATATGCGTGTCTAAATATTGCATCTTCATTGGGTGCATATGGACCAGTCCAAGGTATACATTCTCCATCACCCCAAAAGATAAAGAAAAATACGTCATGACCTTCAGGGTCATTTGCAGAAAATGTATATTCTAGCAATCTTTTCTCTCTAGCAGTTTGTGGACCTTTAATACTTGGTGTTTCTGGTGGCTCATTTTCAACAATTGAAATTAATGCAGGTTTTGACCAATTGCTTTCAATATCATTTTCATCTTTTGCAATAACCCTTACTTCGTAATCTCCGAGTTTTGTCCAATTATGGGATGCTTTTGCAGTTTGTCCAGAACCGTATGGACCAATCCATACGGATTCAGTTCCATCTCCCCAATCAAACATGTAAAAGATACTATCTCCTTCAGGATCTGTAGTTACGGTTTCAAAAGTAGCATCTAACAATAAAATCCACTCATCTGGGCCTTCTGGTATTTGTGGTGTTTCTGGTGGTTCGCTACCTGGCCATAGAGTGATTTCAGCTCCAATATTTTCTGGATAATCACCATATTGTGGAGATTCAGGTTGGGCATCATTTTCTTCTGCATAAATAAAAGCTTCATCCATAGTAATAAAACCATCCTGATTAAAATCAGCATCAACAGGTTCTCCATAGGCATCTTCCCCTTTGACCGCAGCTGTCCAATGAAAAACATACTCATCATATTCAAGATTGCTCATAGCCCATGAATATTCGTCATGGCGGCAAGCTGAAGATGCCACGATTGGGCCTGGAGGAATAACCACATCGTCTAAAAATCCACCTGAAAAACAGGGTTCAAATGTACAGACAATTTCACAATTAGGTAATGCATCTAAAAGTTCAGCAAAATGTGCATCTGTTAACTCTTCCATATTCCAAAGATTGAAAAGAGTATCCCATCCACCATTACTACTACCATGATCAGTTGTAAAGATAAATAATTCACTTTTTTCAGTTAAAATATTTGCAAGTTCTTCAAAGACCATATCTACATTTGATAAAATACATGAATACATAATGTCATCATCACCGTCGTTATCTAAATCTGGATCTGAATTTTGACCATTAGATTGATCAGGTGCTGAATCTAAACCATCTGAACAAAGAACAATGATATTTTCATCTAAATAGCCATAAACATAGGTTAAAGCAATATAGATATTTGATAAATCATTCCAATATCGAACATGGTTACTACCCATACTATATCCGCCATTCATTAAAACTGCCCATCTTTTATCAGACTTATCCTTAATCAAAGGAGAATTTTCGATGTTTGGAATTGGCGCTCGTTTATTTTGCACTGATGAAAATAATTTTCCAATTTCAGTTTCTATCATTTGATAATCAGCAAAATTTAAGGGAGGACTTATTGCATCTTTGATAGTATATTCCTTTGATGATTCTGATAAAAAGATATACTTAACAGGATGAAACAAATTTGCTCTTGGATATAAATCAATGTAAAATACATACCCATCTTCAGGAGCATCCATGATATAATTTTTGGTACTAAAAATTTTTTCACCCTCAGAAACAGGACCCCAAACATAGAAAAGAACATCATCAAAATTAATTGGTACAACATTCATTATATAATTTGCTGCTTCATCAGCATTTGATATATGTGGTGTTGCATGTGCAAAATTTGCAAAAGATGTTAAAATTAGAACAATAGATAAAATACTAGCTTTTAGAAAAATCTTTGTTTTTTTTATTTCTCTCAATAATTTTACCCCCAGTAACTATATTTCTATAATAAAAAAATCAATATAAAACTATTGGTAAAAATATGATTTATCTCTTAACACTATATAATCGACAAAAATAAACATAAATTTGTTTAAATGAAATAAAAATTAAAAATCTAAACTTAAAATTTAAGATTTATAAAAAATTCAAAAATTGTATTACATCTGTTAATTTAATCATTATAAATGAAATTATTTATTTTTTCTGATATTTTTCCGTTTTTTTATAGTTAAATTTTTTCAAATAGAATTTTTATTGATTGATAATCATGACAATTAGGCTTAAATAACACATTTTCATTAAAGGCAATAAATTATCAAATAAAAAGTGATGAATTATGGAAATAACTCTTTCACAAACAGTCAAACATATAATTGCAGTGTTATTACTAATAATTCTACCTTTGGTTACTATAGGACTAGGAATACTTTTTGATATTTTATTAGCTTGGTATTATATCATTGCTATTACTTGGTTTGGTATGGGTGTAATATATATTAGTGCTATTAGTTAGAAAATTCTAAATATTATACTCTATTGCATCTAATAAAATGACAAATATTTTTTCGAAATTGAATCCAAAAATTCAACATATTTTAAATTTAAAAAACATAAAAGTTCCGACAGAACCTCAAACCATTGCAATTCCTCCTATTTTAAATGGTGAAAATGTTTTACTTATTGCACCAACAGGGCTTGGTAAAACAGAATCTGCTTTGCTTCCTATTTTCCATAATTTTTTAGTATTAAAAGAAAAAATTGATAAATATGAACATAAAACTAAGGGTATTTCGATTCTTTACATTACTCCATTAAGAGCTCTAAATAGAGATATGCTCCAACGTACATTTGAATTGGGAAAAAAATTAGGTATAAAAATCACTGTTAGGCACGGTGACACTTCTCAAAGTGAACGTGCACGCCAAACAAGATCTCCGCCTGATATGTTAATTACCACACCTGAGACTTTTCAGATACTTTTCACAGGAAAGAAATTAAGAAAGTATTTAGAAATTGTTAGATGGGTAATTATTGATGAGATACACGAGATGGCTGATGATGAGAGAGGTTCTCAATTGTCTATTGCTCTTGAAAGATTATATGAACTTGTTAAAAAAAATGGCATTAATTTTCAAAGAATTGGACTATCTGCTACAGTTGGTTCTCCAAGTGAAGTTGCTCGGTTTCTTGGAGGTATTGTTAATGAAGAATCAAGGAATGTAAAAATTTTAAATGTTGATGTAACAAAACATATTGATATAAAAGTTGAATTGTCACCAATTAATAAAAATGATTATAACCTTGCAAAAAAACTTTCTATTGAACCAATTTCAGCTGCATCATTACGAAGATGTAAAGAAAAAATTGATGAACATGTCTCTACACTACTATTTATAAATACACGTGATGGTGCTGAAATTTTAGCTTCTAGGTTTCATCAATGGGTTAAGGATTTACCTATTGATGTTCATCATGGTTCATTATCTAAAATAGCAAGAATTGAATCAGAGGATAATTTTAAAAAAGGGCAATTAAAATCTTTGATTTGTACCTCATCCCTTGAACTTGGCATTGACGTTGGTAATACTGATTTTGTAATACAATATAATTCACCAAGAGAAATTAAAAGAATTGTTCAAAGAGTTGGCAGATCAGGCCATAAAATAGGTAAAACTTCAAAAGGATTAATAATTGCTACATCTCCTGAGGATTTTGCTGAAAGTGTTGTGATAGCTAGAAGAGCATTAAAAGGTTTAATTGAACCAGTAAAGGTTAGGCCAAATCCATTATCAGTTCTAACAAATCAAATAATTTCTATTGCTCTTGAATATGGAAAAATTGAATCTGAAAAAATTTTTGAGATAATTAAACGGGCATATCCATTCCATAAATTAAAATACATATTTTTTAACAAGATAATCCAGCAATTAAAGGATCAAAGAAGCATATGGATAGAGGATAATTTTATTATTAAACGAACAAATTCCAGAAATTATTTTTTAGATAATATTTCAATGATTCCAGATGAAAAAACATATGGTGTCGTAGATATTAGCACGCGTAAAAGAATAGGAAAACTTGATGAAAGTTTTGTTTTAAATTACGGATTTAAAGGGTCAAAGTTTATTCTTAGAGGCAGACCTTGGTCAATTGTTGAAACAGATGATGAAAAAATACTTGTTTCACAATCAAAAGAAATTGGAAATGCACCATCATGGATTGGTGAAGATATACCCATTCCTTTTGAGGTAGCTAGAGAGGTTGGAGAATTACGATCCTTTAAATCAGTAGATAATATAATTAAGAAATATCCATGTGATGAAAAAAGCCTCGATAAATTTGTCAGAGCAATTGAAAACCAAAAAAAACAAGGATATGTTATCCCAAATAATTATAATATAACAATTGATTGTGAAGAAAAAACAATTGTAATTAATGCCTGCTTCGGAACAAAAGTTAATGAAACACTAGGAAGATTAATTTCGGCAATACTTGCCCAAAATTTTGGTGAAAGTGTTGGAATAAATAGTGATGCCTATAGAATAAACCTTGAACTTCCAAAAAGAGTTCCTGGTGAAAAAATTAAAGAAATATTTTTTAAAATAAACCCAGAAAATCTAGAATATTTGCTAAATACAATTTTAAAAAATTCAACATATATAAGATGGGAGCTTGTTCATGTTGCTAGAAAATTTGGTGCAATAAAAAAAGATTTTGATTTTAAAAATATAGGAGTAAAAAAACTATTTACTCTCTTTGAAAACACCCTTATTTTTGATGAGGCGATCGATAAGATTATCTGGGAACGAATGGATATTGAAAATACAAAGAAGGTTTTAGACGAAATACAAAATGGTATAATAAAATTTTATATACAGGGTCTTTCACCTATTTCACTTGCTGGTTTAGAATCAATTCGTGGGCTGATGATTCCCCAACGCGCAGATAGATCTATTTTAATTGCTTTAAGAAATAGACTTAACGATACTGATATTTCACTCGTTTGCACAAATTGTAATAGAATTTGGGACACTAAAGTTTCAAGAATTTCAGATAAACCAAAGTGCTCAAACTGTGGAGCAATTAAAATCGCAGTTTTAAGAAGATATAATAAAAATATAGCAAAAGTTTTAAAGAAAAAAGATAGAACAAAAGAAGATGAAAAAGAAATAAAAAGGCTTCATAAAAATGCAAGTTTAATTTTAAGTTATGGAAAACCAGCAATACTTGCATTGGTTGGAAGAGGAATTGGTCCAGATACTGCTGCAAGAATTCTTAGGAGATATAATTTAACTCAACTTAAAGGATCAGAAGAAATACAAATAAAATTTTTAAGAGATATACTAAAAGCTGAATTAACTTATGCTCGAACAAGAGGCTTTTGGGATAATAATTAATAAGAAATTTTAAAAACAAAATTTGTATAAGATTATTGTAATATCAATAAAAGTACGGAATGTGGATGCCTCAATACGACAATAAAGAATTAATTGGACTTATATTAAAAACTTCAATAGGTATTATTGGTAGAAGAACATCTGAAGCATTTGCAAATGTAATTGTTAGTAATGCAATTAAAAGTCTTAAAAACCAATACTCATTTTTAAAATATATTCATATTAAAGGAACAAAATATTCTGAAATTTTTGAAATAATTTCAATTGATCAAGAGATAGAGGAAATAGATAAAGAAATAATTGGAATAACAACTAGAAAGTATATTGAAAATATCATACTCTCTATGGGAAAAAATGCAGGGTATTATTTCATAAAAGAAATAAAAGAAGATCTACCATTTTCCTTTATTGAATCAATTAAGGAAATTGGAGTAGACCTTGATTATTTACAGCTTAAATTTATTACTGAAATTAAGGAATTTTCAAAATATAAAATTGAAAATCACGATATTTTTAAAAATGTTTTTAAGAAAATTTTTGAAATACTTGATAGAAATATCGGTAGGAATTCAGCATATTTACTTTTAAATGAATTTATTACAAGACTTCAAATGGAGTATCCGATTCTTAGATATGTAAAAATAAATGATTTAAGATCTATTCAAAATGTTGATATTGTAACTATTGATAATGCTGTAGACCAATCCTCATCAACAGAAGTAGGTGGGGCAATTCAAAAAGTTGTGCAAGAATTAAATTCCCATGTTATTGAGAAATATAATTTATTTTTTATTGATACACTTAAGAATTCTCTTTACGATATTATTATTTTTAAACTTGAAGAAATCGGAGTTAATTTTGATATTATTCAATTAAAAAAAATATCTGTTTTTAAACATGTATTAAAGGCTTTAGTTGAGGTTTTAAGTAATTCAAGTACTGAAAATTATGCAATTGTTATGGTTAATAATATTATTAGAAAATTTGAAGATAAATTTGAGTTTTTAAAAATTATTAAAATAGATAGTTTACAATATTCAGAAAATCTTGATGGAATTATAGTTCCATCAGAAATTGAAACAGTTAGACAATCTGATATTGGGAGAAGTATACAAAAAATAATTGAAGGAATTGTTAAGTTACTTGGGGAAGATGCTGGAAGGTATTTTATCGATAAACTTAAAGACCAATTAGGAAAAGCTTATCTTCTAAGAATTGAAGAGATGGGTGTTAACTTACACCTAATTGAATTAAGACGAAATTTTTCCATATAATCCTATTAACCTTTCTATATTTTTAAAATTAAATTAATATCGTTAATGAACGATTTATAAATCGTCAATTATAAATATACCTTTTCATTCTCGTAATTAGTGATATATAATGGTCGAAATAGGTATTGTTAGCTATGGAGCTCATATTCCTAGGCTAAGAATTAAATCTTCTGATATAGCACATGCATGGGGTAAAGATCCAGAAATTATTGCAACCGGTTTAGGAATTATTGAAAAATCTGTTCCGTCTCCTGATCAAGATGTGGCAACAATTAGTGTTGAAGCTGCACGAGCAGCGATTGCAAGATGTAATATCGATCCACAAGATATTGGTGCAATTTATGTTGGAAGTGAGTCTCATCCATATGCTGTTAAACCTACTGGAACAATAGTGGGTGAAGCAATTGGAGCAACACCTATTTTAAAAGTTGCAGATTATGAGTTTGCATGCAAAGCGGGAACTGCTGCTATTCAAACATGTATGGCTCTAGTCAAATCAGATATGATAAAATATGGTATCGCAATTGGAGCAGATACATCACAGGCAGCTCCAGGTGATCCGCTTGAATATGCTGCAAGTGCTGGTGGAGCAGCATTTATCATTGGAAAAGAAAACGTTATTGCTATTATTAATAATACATGTTCATATACAACAGATACTCCAGATTTTTGGAGACGGGAAGGTCGAAAATACCCCGCACATGGGGGGCGTTTTACAGGTGCACCTGCATATTTTAAACATATAACAAACAATGCAAAAATCTTAATGGACCTTCAAGGAACAAAACCTGAAGATTATAATTACGCAGTATTTCATCAACCAAATGGAAAATTTCCTTTAAAGGTTGCAAAAATCATTGGTTTTACTCCTGATCAGGTAAAACAAGGACTTTTATGCCCTGTTATAGGAAATACTTACTCAGGTTCATCTATGTTAGGTCTTGCATCAGTTCTTGATGTGGCAAAACCAGGAGAGAAAATTTTTGTAACTAGCTATGGATCTGGAGCAGGTAGTGATGCATTTGATATTACAGTTACAGAAAAAATCAAACAACTTCATTTAAAAAATGCACCTTCTGTATCCCAACTTATTGAAACAAAGGAATATATTGATTATTCATCCTATACTAAATTTAGAGATTTATTATATGAGGACTGATAAAATGATAAGAGATGTTGCTGTTATTGGTATTGGATTAACAAAATTTGGAGAACTCTGGGATAAATCTTTTCGTAATTTAATATCAGAAGCAGGATCAAAGGCAATTATTGATTCAGGAATTTCAGGGAGTGAAATCGATGCCCTTTATGTAGGATCTATGAGTGCTGGAAGATTTGTAGGTCAAGAACATGTCGGAGCACTTGTTGCAGATTCTGCAGGTTTTGCACATATGCATATTCCATCTATCAGAGTTGAAAGTGCATGTGCATCAGGCGGTCTTGCGATAAGACAAGGTTATTTTTCTGTTGCTTCAGGTATGAATGATATTGTTGTCGTTGGTGGAGTAGAAAAAATGACTGATGTAGTTGGAACTGAGGCAACAGATATATTAGCAACAGGACTTGATCAAGAATGGGAAGCGTTTTTTGGAGCGACTTTTTCTGGTATTTATGCAATGATTGCAACAAGACATATGCATGATTATAAAACAACAAGAGAGCAACTTGCACAAGTTGCTGTAAAAAATCATGAAAATGGAGCGTTAAATCCATATTCCCAGTTTAAAAGACCCATTACTCTTGATAATGTTCTAAAGGCACCAATTGCTGCATATCCTCTGGGAATGCTTGATTGTTCACCAGTATCTGATGGTGCAGCCGCTGTTGTTCTATGTGCAGCTGAAAAAGCTAAGAATTACTCAGAAAAACCCATAAAAATAATTGGTTCTGGTCAAGCATCAGACACTTTATCGCTTCATGGTCGAGATAATATTTGTACTTTTGAATCAACTGTATATGCATCAAAAATGGCATATGAACAGGCAAAAATTACACCAGATGATATTGATGTAGCTGAAGTACATGATTGTTTCACAATCGCTGAGATTCTAGCAATAGAGGATTTAGGTTTTGTAAAGAAGGGAGAAGGTGGAAAAGCAATTGATGAAAAGATTACTACTCTAGATGGAAAAATTCCTGTAAATACAAGTGGAGGTTTAAAAGCTAAGGGTCATCCAGTTGGAGCAACAGGAGTAAGTCAAATAGCAGAAATTGTTTTACAACTTAGAGGAGAAGCAGATAAAAGACAGTTAAAAGATGCAAAAATTGGACTTGCTCATAATGTTGGTGCTGGTGGTGCATCATGTGTTGTTCATATTTTGGAGGCGATGTGATATGGTTGATGGAGCAGTTCCACGTTTTTGGAGAGAGATACCACAAAGATACAATTTAATTTCAAATCAATGTGGAGTTTGTAAAAAAGTGTACTTCCCACCAAGAGAATCTTGTCCCTATTGTAGAAGAAAAAGTATGGGTAATATGATACAAAAAAAACTCATTGGCAAAGGAACTATAATTACCTACACAATAATTTACATTGCACCTGATCAATTTATTGGTCAAGTACCTTATCTTATTGCAATAATACAACTTGATGAAGGTCCTAAAGTAACAGCTCAAATTGTTGATTGCAAATTAGATGATTTGAAAATTGGTATGCGGGTTCAAACAACATTTAGAAAGATACATGAAGATGGATATATCGGGGCAATTCACTATGGATATAAATTCAAACCAATCGAGGTGAATAGGTGAAAATAAAAAATGCCCTATCAGAAAAAATTGCAGGTGAAGTAACACTTAGCCCCAAACCTGGTCAAACAATTCGAAAATGGCGCGGTATTTTTGGAATAACACAGACCGATCTGGCAAATTATTTAAAGCTTTCTCCAAGTGTTATTTCTGATTATGAATCTGGAAGACGAAAATCTCCTGGTATTCAAACTGTTAAAAAAATTGTAGAGTCCTTTATCAATATTGATGAAAAACGTGGAGGGCGAATTTTACAACAATACGATTCTATAATTGAAACTCAGGAGGGCATTCTTGATATAATGGAGTATCCTTTTACAATTAATGCTAAAGAGTTTATTAAAAAAATTGATGGCAATATTTTATCTTCTACAGTTTTAGGTCTTAATAAAAGCGTAAAAGGTTTTACTTTAGTTGATAGTGTTAAAACTATTGAGACAATAAGTTCAGGAGATTATAATAAACTTTATGGCTGGAGTACAGAAAGGGCAATTATTTTTACTGGTATCAGGTATGGTAGAAGCCCGATGATAGCGATACGTGTTCATCCAGTAAAACCTACTGTTGTTATATATCACAGGCCAGGTTCAGTTGATGCTCTTGCTTTAAAACTTGCCGATAGGGAAAATATCCCTCTTGCAACTACCAATCTTTCACTTGATGAACTTAAGAAAAGATTGATTAGTATTGGGGAGAAATAAAAATGGATGTGTTGGGTCTATGTAGTATTTGTGGCAAACCTGATGCAATGTATACATGTAAGTTGTGTGGAAGAATTGTATGCATTAGATGCTATGATGGTTTGCACGGGATTTGCTCTCAATGTAAAACTGGTAAGCAATAATTTTTTTTATTAATAAATATCTACATATCTTGTTTAATTTTGTTTTATAATAAAAGGAAACCAATATATACAGTAAAAAAGATTTAGAAAAAAAGGTGGTGAAGAGATATGCCAGCTGTTAAATGTAAAAATTGTGGAACAATGATTCCAGAAGACGCAGCATTTTGTCCAGAATGTGGAGAATCAAAAACAACTGCCCAAAAACAAGCTCAACCTCAACCCGAGACAACTCAACCAGCTCAGCCTCAACCAGTTCAACCTCAACCAGTTCAGCCCATGGCTAAACCAAGACCTAGCACTCAAGCTTCAATGTCAAGTTTAGCAAGTACAGTTTTTTCAAAATACATGATTATGTTAGGTGTCTGTATTGGTATTTTATTAGTATGGATTGGTGTTATTCTTAGGAACTTTGCAGGGAGTACTGGATCAAATATTAATGGAATTCTTTCTCCAACTGCATTTGCAGGAATTGGACTATTGGTTTTTGGTGGAGGATTTTTAAATAAAGACTTTGATAAATATGTTAGAATGGGAATGGTTATAATTGGCGGTTTTATTATTGTATTTGGTATTGCAGGTATGAACCTAGGAATTAATATACCAACATTTCAATAAAACTTAAAAAATAATTTATTCATTTTTTTTATTTTTAGATAATTAGGCAGGTTTTTATTTTTTAAAAAATAAAAAAATCATTCATTAGGAAAATCTAAATCGGTATCTTCAATCCTTAAAAAATTAATGTATTGCTTACCTGAAAAAGGATCATATGATTGATTTGTAAATGCAATAAAACTAATTGTTAGATTATCTTTTTTATAATTATCAGGTAGATTTTTCGGATGATATTCTGTGTTATTAAAAGATAATAAATAATATTCATTAGATGTAGAACTTGAATTTTTAATTATTGCTTCTCCATATATAAGGTCATCTCCACGATACAGTTCAAGAAGGTATGTTAAATTTTCGATTTGATCAACTAAGGATATTTCATCATCTTGTTTGCCTTTATCTTTATTAATTTGTTCTTCTCTTAAGTTATTAACATAAACAAATGTTATTACAATTATTAATATGACAATTAATAGCGCAATTACACCAAGTAAAATTGTTTTGTTAAACGGTTTCATCTATAGCCCTTATATAACTCTTTATACTTATAAAATGATATATGTACTTAAAAACTATGTTTTATTTTGATTATATTTTTAAAAACAACGATATCTGCAGTATTGGAAACATATCAAAAAATCTCATATATCATATGGTCTAAGTGCTGGACACCAATCGAAATTGAATCCTGGACGGTATAAATCAATTGCAGAGCCACCAGGAATTACAGGGGGAAACTTAAAACGAGACCTTACCCTGCCAACAAGCACTTTGGGTACAAAAGGGAGTTTATTATCAAAATAATTCCTTACCCAACTATTAGTATGTAAATAACTATAATCAAGTTCGAAATTTACATTTTTTCCATTATTGATAAAGTTATTCTTATAGAATTTATTCTCTGATGAGAAATATAGATAGATACCTATATTGTTATTTATTATATTATTTTTAGATATGAGACAGTTATTTGTATTAAATAATGTGACACCAACATCTGTATTGGATAAATCCAGATTTGTTATACTGATATTTTCACAGTCAATAAGAATTATTTGTCCAGCTTCCTGTAAAACTCTATTTGATACCTTTTCAAAAATAACAAGAGGTTTATCATTGACCAAATTATTATATAAATTAAGTGATGAAGGAAACGAAAGAAAGAGCCCGCCATTAATAAAAATATTATCCAAAAGTGTGTTACCATCTCTTGAAGTTATGATTTCTATACCGCGTGTATTATTTGATATGGTATTGCCAGAGAGTATAGATTTCTCACCAAGATGTTCAATAAAGATACCTGATATTAAATTCTGAGTGATTGTGTTTTCGCAGATCCTGATTTCATGAACTACATCCCCTGATATACCATAACCATTTTGAATGCATGTGTTATTTGATATGATGTCGCCCCTAAATCCTACATCTATACTTGCGTCTAAATTATAATAAAAACTGTTATCAGTAATGATATTTTGATAATTTTCTGCCCAGGACCATATTCCATTTCTATTTGAAGAAATATTATTTCGTGAAATAATATTTTTACTACTTTTGTAGAAGGTTATACCATCATGATAGTTATTATTAATCAGATTATTTGATATTATATTATTAGACGATTTTGACACTAGTATTCCTGTTGAACTATTTGTTATAATATTATCAAAAATAACAACATCCTCGACTTTAATTATGGCAATTGCTTCCCCCCAATTCTTACTTTTTTGTATTGTAAATCTACTAATGTTCACTGCGTTAGCTATGATATTAATCCCATTTCCACTTATATTAGCATCAATAATTGTTGTCTCCCGATTCTCCCCCCTTAAATTAATTGATTTATCTATCATTAGATTCTCATAATAAATTCCTTTATAGACAAATACTATATCACCATCAATAGCATCATTTAAAGCATCCTGTATCTTTGTATAGTTTTCAGGTCCACTACCACCCACATACAAGATTTTATCACTGCCAAGTTTAAATGGTTGTTCTATCTTTGAAACCTTAACTGCATTACTAATTTTACTACAATTACAATCTTCATCATCCTGTGAATTAACAATAGATTGTTTTGTATTAACAGCAACAGCAGGATTAACAACAATTCCTACTATTAAAACAATTATACCCAAAGCAAGGAATTTGTTTATTATTTCTTTTTCCATATTACTCCCTCTTTTTTTAGCATAGCAATATTATTAATAATATATTAAATTATTATACTAATTTATTCTAATAAGAATAATACAACAATACTTAAAACTAGGATTTAACTTAACAGGTTTTTCAGTATAGTAACCTTATAAAAATATATTTAACCCTAATAAACGTTATTTAAAATTGTTGTATAATCTAGTATTGTATTCTATTAAAGAGAAGATAAACTAGTATTTTTTGTAGTTTTGTGAATAAATTTAGATAGAACTGTTGAAATAGGATGCTTACTTCTTTGTTTCTATGGGAAAGTCACTGGGAATTCCCAGGGATAAAGATCAATCATCATTGGATGCTGCTTGCCATTCACCCAATAATCTGCGTAATTAAAAGCTTCTTGTGCAGAATTGACACCGTCATTGTTTCCGAATAAATCAGCTTCTCCCCAAAATCCCTGAATTAAATATTCAGAAAATTTTGATCCATAAGAAAGCTCATCTTCTCTACATGACATCAATAACACTCTTCCATCAGATTCTAAGTCATCGAATCCACCACTATGACAACTATCGATAATGATACAAATTCCTCTTGATTGCAATAAACGTAGCATGAATTTCAGAAAATCATCCCAAAGCTTACCATACCATTTTTCAAAACCTTCGTACATTATAAGAATTTCATCTGCTTTATCTGTTTCATCCTTTGGGAAAAGATCTAAAGTTTTATTATTATTGTTTTTTATAGGCGAGCCATGTGTTGTTATATATATAAGTGACATATCGTTTTTATCTTCGTTTTTTATCAACCAAAAAAGTTCTCTTATAAGATTACGTGTAGTTGCTTTTGCACCTTTAAGTACATGGATATGATCTTCTTCCCATAGTGGTGAGTTAAGAAGCACCTCACGGAGATCATCTACTACTTTAAGCATTGAAGGACGATCTTGATCAGGATGGTTCAAATAAACACCAACTCCTACAAGTAACGCCCAATATTCTGTTCCTCCCAGGCTTGACTTAAAGTTTTCAATTTTTTCCTTACTTCCTGAGAACTTTTTTAAACTATCCGTTTTAATATTGTCGGTTTTAATTCCTGCATTACAAACAGGTGTGATGATTAAGATTGCGCATACAATAGATATTAATTGAACCGCTAATTTCTTATTAATAGTAAATTTCATTTTCTTTCACCTACCTTAAAAAAATATTCATATTGCAATTAATGAGCAAAAAAATTCTTTCTAATAACGGAAATCGTTGTGTCAGCTTATCTAGTAATAGAATCATGTTTGAGTCAGCTGAATAATGATTTCTTGGAATATTTACCTCAAGTGTACCCCAGTCGCTTTTCTCACCAATTCCATCTTTTGCTTTTGCATAAATACCATATGTATCTTTTTCTGTCCATTTATGTGAAATTGTTAATCCTTCACCTGATGGATAGGGTCCATCCCATGTAACAATTGATCCATCTCCCCAATAAATGAAGTAGTATATATCATCTCCATCAGGATCAATTGATGTAAATGTATATTCGTAAGTTTTGCCAGGTTTTCCATTTATCTGACCTTCAATATCTGGTGTACCAGGTGGATCATTCGTTTTAAATGCATAGACATTTCCAATACTATCGGCAATATAAGCTAGTTTATTTGCAATAGACGGTGTGGATAATGTTGGAGCATCAAGTGTGTAGCTCCAAATAAAACTACCATCATCTGCACTCAAACAGTAAATATCTTTTGAATAATCGTTGTAATATTCCGATGAAGCAATATAGATCATGTCATCAGCAATACTTGGAATAGCAAAGGGTAAAAAATAATCAGGTATTGGAGCCTTCCATATTAAATTCCCTGATTCTGCATCAATTCGATAGATAGCGGTAGAATAAAAATCATAATCAAGAGCCCCAATAAAAATGCTATCTTCATAATAAGCTGGAGATGCAAAGGACCATACAACTTGATATCTCCAATTTTCATCACCAGTTTCAGCGTCAAAACATACTAGGTCCCAATAATAAAAATAAATATCAATATCTATAGCAAAGACCTTACCGTCAGCACAAACAGGGCACTCCTGACTAAATATCCAATAAAATCCTGGACATATTGGTTTGGACCAAATATAATCACCTGTTTCTGCATCTAAACAATAAAGATTCCCCTCCCAATATTCATATACATTAATACTGAAAAAATAGACTCTTCCATCGCAAACCGCTGGTGAGGTAAAAAACATAAATTCAAAGTAGGGCAATGTATAAGTCCATAGATTATTGCCATTGAGATCATAACAATGAAATGTTCCAGAATAATCGTAGAAATCAATACAACCAAGATAGATTTTATCATCATCAATAATAATTGACGATGATGTCACCCAACCACCTATAGGCTTTTCCCAATCTAATTCACCTGTTTCAGCATCTAGACAATATAGTGAACTTGAATATCCGTAATATTCCATGTCTGTTACATAGACTTTGCCATTAATTACAGTAGGATTACTTGGTATAAACAGCGCATAATCCCAAAGTTTTTCTCCAGTTTCAGCATCTAAACAATAAATCCCTCCATAATAATCCTCTTTTTTTGCCTTCATAGTTTCAAATATTTCTGATAAAGAAATTGGATTCTCTAGAAGAAATGGTATCAGTTCGTTAAGATTTTCAGGTGGAGGCATTTCAAGTAGTTGAATATCATAAAACCAATTTGTGCTAATATATACTCTATTTTCAACGATAATAGGAACACCTTTATAAATTTCATCTCCAATATTTTTTTGCCATCGTAATTCGTTTGTTTTTGGGCCTGGTGCTGTTGAAGATCCAGTATTTCCTGAATCATGACGAAACATTGGCCACCAATCAATATCTGTTGATGATTGAGAAGAACCAATTTGTTTTGAATCTAATCTAATTGCATCAGTAGTCATTACCATATTTGCATTTATACTTGGTAGAATAATAGCTCCAAAGAATAGAAAAATAATTCCTATTACTATCTCCTTTTTATTCAATTTATTTTTCATTTTACTTCCCCCAGTTGTATATTCATAATGAACTTTTATATATTTAAAGTTTATAGGTAAAAATATAAAAAAAAGATAAATCTATATTTTTAATATAAAAATAATATTTATAAAATTAGATATATTGATTCTAATCTAAATAAAAAGTAGAAGATGTACTATTTTATAATAATAAAAAAATATTTATATTTCTAATAATTCCCTAAACAATCTTATAAATAAATTATTCGATGAAATCTTAATCCTTGGAATGGAAATAGTAAGCGGATCTGACCAACCACTTTCATAACCTATAATGTCTTTTGCTTTAACCTTGATCTGGTATATTTTTTGTTTTGTCCAAGTGTGATTTGCTTCTATAGTTTCACCAGAAGGATACGGACCAAGCCATCCGGTTTCGGTTCCATCTCCCCAATTAAATAGATAAAAAACTTGATCTGATTGTGGATCAGTTGTAAAGGTTGAATATGTATATTCAATTCCAATTTTACCATTTGATGGACCATTTGGTTTGCTAGGTTTATCTGGCTGATAAAATAAAAATGCAAGTCCAGGATAATCTGGCGGATAGTGTCTGATTTTAAAAACATCATTCTTATTATGATCTGGATAGGGATTAACATAATCCCAAATAGTTGCTTTTTCATGTGTTACTTCAAAGAAAATACCTGCAGGTCCGTTACAAATTAGTGTATTTCCGTTATTAAGTCTTTGAGCACCAGAAAGATGTTGAGCATAAAAATCAGAAGGATTCTTAGCAGTATAGGTCCATAATATGTTTTCTGGTTCATAAGCAGTACCTGGTATAAAAGAATAGTTACCATTACTGTCTACTGGAGGTATTATTTCATCAACAGATGAATAACTAAATCCTGGGCGCTTAATACCGTTATTGAAAACTAAAATGTTACTTTCACCAGGACATCCAGATTCAATCCATTGAGCATCATGCTGTCCAAAGAATTTTTGGTCACTTGAATTACCGGCACGATATGTGCGCGGATTACCCCAACGATAAAGAATATCACCTCCTTTTCCACTGTTACCACCTGCATGACCTGCAGCTTCTTCAGTTGTGGTACTATGGTCGATTACCCAAATCTCATTTTGATGGGATGCACTTATCAGTATTTGATCGAACTCTTGGTTATAATCAATTGAATTTATATGATTGAAGTCTCCCCGAAAAAGTATTCCCCCAAAATTGATATCAATCAATTCAGGGTGATCTTCGACAACACCATAATTATCTTTAGATGGATCATAATCTTGAATCAAATGATCCCAGACATGCCATTCCCAAACAATATTACCACCAGAAGACCCTACAGGCTCAACCTCAATTATATGATCTGGCCAGAATTGATTAAAAGGTAGAAGCTTAGGATCTCGACCAGCAGTAATTGCTTCTTCTAAAGTTTTGTATTCCCATGCAATCATTAAGATATTTCCATTGGGCAATGGCTCAATATCATGATGAAGGCAATGTTTACTGTTTGAATATTCAAATTCCCAGAGAAGTGTACTATTCCAATCAAATTTTTCAACTCGTCCACTGATTCCACCAGTCATAAAAGTTGGATTGATATATGGAAGATCACTACGGAAAAGATCCCCATTTTCTAATAAATAAACTGCTAAACCTTGTACATAATTGCTTTTCCAGCTATGAACAATTTCTTTTTCTTTATTGATTAAATATGTTTCTTTAGAATATTCAGGGGTAAAAAGTATATATCCATTAAAGGCTTCTTCATAAGTTGAGGAATTATATTTAAGAACTTTAATACTCTCAGATAAAGGTATAATAAAAGCACTAATAAATAGTAAGATTATTCCCAATATTAGATATTTTTTTAACAGATTTTTACACATAATCTGCCCCTAGACCATCTATTTTCATATGAGTAGTAGTATTAACATTTATATCATAATCTATCATATTAAATAACTCTGATAACTTTAATATTAGTTTTAATATTGGTAACAATTTAGTTAAATGATTAAAGAAATTATGAAATATAAAATCTTGTAATATTTTATTTCTTGGCATCTTTACCTTAAATTCAGTCCAATCGCTCTCAGCTCCAGAGATATCCATAACCTTAGCCTTGATTATATAATTACCTTCAGCACCCCATTTATTTTTTACGTTTACAACAGTACCTGATTTATATGTACCAATCCATCCTGTATTGTTACCATCACCCCAATCAATAAAATAATAAAGATCATCTTCATCAGGATCCACTGCTTTAAATCTATATCTATAATTAACACCTTTTTTTCCAAAAGGCATACCACCTATACTTGGAGAATTTGGTGGTTTATTATCTCTAAAACAGAGAATTTGAAATGAATCAACTGTATAAACACATCCATTTGCAATTGCAGGTGAACCCATTGTTCCATAATAAAGAGGATAACTCCAAACAATAGAACCATAAGTTGCATTGAAACAATAAAAAATTGAATAATATAACCAAGAAGCGATAAAAATATTACCATCAGCAATTGCAGGTGAAGAAATCATTATCCAATCTGACGTGGTTTTACTCCATATAAAATCACCATCCTCGGCATTAATACAAAATAATCTACTTCCTTGCATGATTCCAATAATAGTTGCAATGTAAACCTTTCCATATGCAACAGCAGGGGAAGAATAACCTGATAAAATATTATTTGGCATTGTAAATCGCCATTTTTCCATTCCATCATCAGCATCTAGACATAATAATATATCACGTCCATTTGTCGGATTATAAGAGGTAAAGTAGACATAACCATTGCTAATTGCAGGAGATGTAAGAGTAGATACTGCAGGTTCTTTCCATATCTCCTGTCCATTATTACTATTCAAACAGAAAATACTGCCATATTCTCCCTCTGTTTGTTTAGATGTAATAAAAAATACTTTTCCATCTGCAATAGCAGGGGTTGAAAAATATAAAAATTCATCTTCACCAATAGTATATTCCCATATAACATTTCCATTTAATGAATTAAAACATGTCATCTTGCCTGTAAAAACATCACCATTTTTTTCAAGAGAACCTAAATAGAGTTTTCCATCAACTATAATAGGATTTGAATAAAAAGAAGTATATATAGAAAACTCCCAGATTTTTTTACCAGTGTTTGCATTTAAACAGTATAACTTTCCCTCCCATTCAGAATCCTCAACAGAAGAAAAATAAACCTTATCATCGTATATTGCAGGGGAAGAAATAACAAATCCCTCTGTTTGAAAATACCAAATATATGACCCATTTTTTGCATTTATACAATAAAATATTCCTATATCCTGTTCTGGAGAATTACCTTTTTTATATAAAGAATTTGTAATAATGTTATATTCATTATTTGAAGATGTCTTTTTTCCTTGAACACATTCAAGTAATTCTATAACTTCATCATAACTAAATCCAAATGAACTTGATCCAATGTATATTTTATTATTAACAATAGCCGGAGAACAAAAACCTGCTGTGTAGACATATTGACTACTAACCCATTGAACATGGTTTGTACTTGGAGTAGCTGAAGTTGAATATCCTGTAAGTTGTGGATCATGCTGAAACATATTCCACCAATCAATATCAATAACACTATTAATAGGTATTTTTTCTTCTAAATCTATCTTCTTTTTGTTCATAATCCCAATTGCTGGAATAGCAGCAATAGTAATCAAAAGCAAACTTACAAAGATTCCAATTATTTTTACATTCATTTTTACCTCCTCTGAAATACATATTTAAATGTATTTTATATTATTTAAATTTTTTATACAAATTTATAACGGATTTATATAGATTTTTTCCAAATGTTACATCTAATATTATAAGATAAAAGGTGTCTATTTTGGGGGCGGAGAGGATATAAAAATTTAAATAATTCTTGATATCTAATCCTTCTTGGCTGGACTAGATCCTCAACATTTTTAACAACTTTTAAACTAATATTAATATCTTTTATTTAATAAAATTTCAATATATATATCGATGTATGTCTCAATAAATATACAAAAAAATTTATAAACAAACAAGTTATGTAATACATGGGTCTGAGTCACTCAACATATCAACATGTTTTCAGGATTAATCGGAACAAAAAGTTCCAAGGTGAGGTGGTTTTACTACAATTTATTCACTTCCCCCCAGACCTATTATAATTGAAGAGTGTAGAGACTATTTCTGAAAAGAAAAAGCCAATCACAACTTAGAGAGGAAAGGATAGGATATTTATATTTAAAATCTCTGCAACTCCCATATTTTAAAGATATAACTATGATTTATATTTTTACAAAACTTATTCTTGCCTCCTCCAATAATTTAAATAAAATGTGGGTATTTAAAACTTTTAGATGGGATTAATCCTAATTTTAAATGGGGATATGGTTTCTTTTAATTATTATTAGTTTAAGGTGGGGGATAAATGTCAGGTGCCCATTCACAACCAAATTCCCGAGCAATAAAATATATGCTTATTGCAAAAAAATCCATTATACCCGCACATATATCAGCTATCGAAGATAATACTGGATTTTTTTGATAATAATATGCTAAATTATCGAAATAAAACACTAAATTTTCAAATTGTTTAAACAAACCTAATGATATATTACAAATAATTGGAAATCTATCCTCTGTTAATTTTTCAAACATTCCAATAAGTGTAGAAATCTCATTAGATAATTTCTCACTAAACTCACTTAATTCAAAATTATTTTTAGACAATACCAACAACAAATTTGAGTAAACCTCAACTCTATTCAGCAAACTCTCAACTTTAATTAAATCTGTATTACGAACTTCTCCAAAACCACAATCATCTTTACTCTGATTATTAACAATAAATTGTTTAGTATCTACAGCAAAAGCAGGATGAATACCAACACTTATAAACAATACAATTATCCCTAGTGCAAGGGTTTTACTAATATGGTTTTTCTGCATAGTCCTCCCCCTTATAACAAATTCATATCTGATTAGTGGTATTTAAAAGTTAAACATAGAATTTATCATCTATATACTATTTTCATCCAAATCAAAGCTGATATAGCGTGCTGAAAAGACCTTGAATTAAAACAAATGATTTAGCATTAATCGATAAAATAAAGGTCTTAAAAGTTTTAAAATCAAAAAAAGAAAAGAAGAGATTGTGTTATACGTGTTTTTATCTTAGTCGTTGCAATAGTATTCGGAGGATTGAAAACATATCAATAAATTTCAACCAATAGGAACTAACAGAAGCTCTGTTTCTTGGAATAGTAACTCCTCGTTTTCCCCATTCACCTTCTTCACCATTTATATCTTTTGCTTTTGCTTCAATAAAAAATTTTCCTTCATCATCCCATATATGGCCTTCATAACAAGGAGTTCCTGAAGCTTTAGGAGTTGTCCACCCTGTTGTACTGCCATCGCCCCATTTTATAAAGTATGAGATATCGTTTTCCTCTGGATCTATTGAAGTAAATGTATATGTGTAAAATATACCTACATTTCCTTTTGTTGCTCCATCTATTTCTGGAATGCTTGGGGCATTATTTTCAGAAATTGACATTAAAAATATCTCTGACCAGTCACCTTCTTTATCAAAAATGTCTTTAGTTTTTGCTTTGATTTCATATAAACCACTACTGGACCAATTATGAACAATATTTACCTCTTCCCCTGAAAAAAATGGTCCAATCCATTCCTCTGCAAGTCCATCACCCCAATCTATCCAATAATAAACATCATCTTCTTCTGGATCTGTAGCAACAAATAAAAATTCATAATTGTTACCAACAACTCCTTCAGATGGACCGTTTATGATTGGAGCATTTGGTGCTTGATTAGAATGAAAGTGAGCACTATTGTTAAGGTCATATCTAAACTTTGGCCAACCAGGGCCAGTTCCTTCTCCTGCAGAAAGAGCATAGGCACGACCGTGATTATCAGTTGGTGGTGAAGAAGTTCCATAACCTCCAACAACAAATATATCAAGCGCCCCATCACCATCAAAATCAAAAATCACTGGTGCATGATCAATATTGTAGGTGTCACCGTAATGGGCCTGCAAATTATAAATCCAAACAACTTGTCCATCATCTCCTTTTAAGACTCTTAATTTCCCATCACTTGAACCAAAAGCAACATCTAAATTATTATCTCCATTTACATCTGCAATAGATACTCCTCGAAAGATAGACCCGCCTGTTGGGTAACTCCAAAGAAGACTTCCAGTATGAGAAAGTACCCCAATGGTATTATAGTATGCAAAAATGATTTCTAAATGACCATCATTATTTAAATCTGCAATGGAGGTTGGAGCAGCAATATAAAAAGGTGCTGAATAGCTCCATAATAAACTACCATCTTCACCATTGAGAATATATACTTGATTATCATAGCTACCTATCGCAATTTCAGGTTTTCCATCTTCATCAATATCTGCAAATGATCCACCATGGTACATATAATCCTCAGGTAGATCAGAATACCAAAGGGTTGATCCATCATCTCCCTTTAGTGCATATATTCTACAATCTCCAGAATATTGAGCTACAACGATATCAAGTTGACCATCAAGATCTAGGTCAAGAATATTTGGTCCAGACTGAATATAACTATCTGTTCCAAGATTTACCTGCCAAAATATACTTCCATCTTCACCATTTAAACAGAAAACGTATCCATAAAAGGTTCCAAAAATAATTTCTGGTTTATCATCATTATCTACATCTGCAACTGCAGGAGGGGAATCAATACAATTAGGATAACCAGTTGATGTTGACCATTCAACATTTCCTGTTTCACCATTAAAACAATAAATTCTATATGGTGAAGAAGCTGGAACAATAACTTCTAACTCGGAATCAAGGTCAACATCTGCAATAGTTGGTGATGCATCATTACAACCACCAGTGTTATACTTCCAATGAAGTGTTCCACTTTCTGCGTTTAATGCATAAATATGCTCATCATTAAAATATGTGCCAAAAACAATTTCAGGTTTGCTATCTCCATCTATATCCCCAACTGCTGCTGATCCAAAAGAGGGTGCATCTAAATCATACCACCAAAGAATTTCTGGCGTATTTAGTGCCAAATTTTGTCTATATACATCATTGGAAAAAATGTTTTCTCCAGATACATAAGAAAAACTAGTAAATATTAATAAGGCCAACATAAATAAAATAATTATTTTATTTTTCATGTTTTATTACTCCCCCAATTTAGTATCAAGTAATTGTTTATAAAGTTCCCCTTTACAACGCTGTCGACTTTAAATTTTTAAAAATATTTTATAATTTCATATTTAAAAATACAAAAAAATGAAATTTGAAATTTATTTAAATTTATAGAACTAACGCATAAAAATTGCCCAATATAAATAAGTCATTGATAATACCATTATTGCTTTTTAAAACTGTAATTTTTTCATTTGAAGATAAAACCTCAAATTTAATAGGAGACAAACTAAAATATATCAACAATTTTGCATTGAAGGTGGTAATTTGCCCATCAGAACTTTTATCTGAGATTAAACCAAAAAGAAGAGCTTTCTGAGTAATTTTTACCTCAAATGGTTCTGAAAGTTCACTTTCACCTTCGAAAATATCTCTTGCCTTTACTTGAATAAAATATAATCCTTGCTTTGACCATTTATGACTAACAGTTACTTCTTCACCAGAACTAAAATAACTAGTCCACTCTGTTTTACCATCTCCCCAGTCAATAAAATATTTTAAGTCATGATCATTTAGATCTGTTGTAACAAAAGTGAAATCATATAAAATACCTTTTTTACAATATAATGGACCAGTAATAATTGGCTTATAAGGGGCAACATTTCCCATTGCAATTAAATATTCTGACCAATTGCTTACATCAAAATTATCACGGACTCTTGCTTTAATGTTATATGCATTGTTTGTCTGCCATGTATGGCCAACATTAACTTCTTCATTTAAACTAAAGGGTCCAATCCAACCAGAACTAGTTTCATCTCCCCAATCAATCCAATAGTAAAGATCTTCTCCCTCAGGTTCTGTTGCAACAAATGTATAATTATATTCTTCACCTACTGTTCCTGAAGTTGGACCAGAAATAGTTGGTGCTTCTGGAGGTTGATTTCCATCAGGTTTTTTATAAATTTTAACTTCATCAATTAGGCCATCAAAAAAGTTCTCCTCTTTATAACTTGTCACACCTATTTTAGCTTTTTTAAATTGATGAGAATTCATAGGACAGAGCCAATCTGTATCACTACCTAAAAATTCATTGTCTATATATAGATCAAGTTTTGGATATGAAGAATTCCCATGAAATATACACTCGATATAATGCCATAATCCATCATTATAATTATTATTAGTTTGTAATGAAACATCACAATGTTCTGTACTTTGCACATTTATTTTTAGGGTTCCATCATCTCTTAATTCGAGGTATGTGTTTGGAACAAAATCACTTTCATCGCTTATCATGTAAATAATACCTGAATCTGATGAAATTGAATTAATCCATAAAGAAATCTTATAGTCATCAGTTTTATTAAAACCTAAATCTTCAGAATATAAATCTACAGTAACATAATCATCTACTCCATCAAAATCAAGTGCATAACTTGATTGACCAGAAGTCCATGATGAACCATAAATCGTTCCATCATAATTATGTCCAGAATAGTCATAGGCTGTGTTGCCGTTACCTTCGTCAAAACTCCAATAAGCTAATAATCCATTATCATTTAGTATGTAATTATTAGAAGACTCTTTAATGTAAAACATATTAATATTTTCAATTTCTCCACTAACGTTAGGTAAAACGCTTGCACTAATAAATAATATAATCGATAAGAATATTATTCTAATCTTTGGATTAGTATTTTCCAATTATTTCAACCCCTGATTTAATTTTAAATCTATTAATTCTTTTAATATATAAGAAGTTAACATTTTTAAATATTATGTTATTTTTATGATTTTTTTTTTATTAAAAATAATATTTTATTTTTTGCTTTTACATTTTTACAATAACACATAAAAATTCCTGACTGGTTATTAAAAGAGAAAAGAAAAAATATTAAAAATATTAAAGTAGGGGCCCGAGGCGGGAGCCTGTAGTTAACGTTTAGAGCCCAAGCATGTATTTAATAAATAAAATATTCCGCCACATAACAAAGTGGTTATGTTACCATTTTCTTCCATAATATCACCAATATTATCGCCGATATTTTCGGCGTTCTTTCTAAAATCCTTCTTTTTTACAGGAGCTGAACTTCCCCTAGCAAACCGAAAAGTTTATATCTAAAAAGCATTAATATAATAGACTTGGCGATGGGGCCCGCCTTGACGTCCGCCATGACGTTAATTGCCATGACGCTCGCCAGAACCGCTCGACATCGAGCTGACGGCTTCTACCAAATAATGTAGAAGTATGTGTACATGGGTAATTAGAATGAAGTGGCGGATTTTTGAAGCATTATTAAATATTTATTTTCTGGATTGGATATAATGGAACATTTTGTCGGACATTACTGTAAAATTATATATAAGGTTCGAGGTCTAAAAACAATTTGTGCTATCACTTGTAAAGTTTTAGATTATAATGATGCAGGTTTTATTGTAATTCAAAATGAAAATAGCATATATTATATTTTAAAAAATAAAATTTTATCGATTAGATTTTTTGGAGAGCCGGGAAGGTAGATAATATGAGTTTTGCCAAACGATTGGATAAAAATATTATGAACCTGGAAAGAAACATTGAAAAAGAACATAGGAAAATTGAAGAATTTAGGATTAAATGTAAAACTAATAAAATTACAAAAGCTGAATTTAATGTTAAAAAGAGACATATTGAAGAGAAGATTCGAGCGATGGATTCTCGTATGAGAGTATTAAAAGGAGGTTTGGCAAAAGAGAAACGACATATTGAGGAAAAAGCTGAGGAAAAGCGTAAGAAGAAGGAAGAAAAAATTAAGAAAAAAGAAGAAGGGAAACTTAAAGAGAAAGCCTATTTTGAATGGTCTGAAAACAATACGAGTAAAAGAATTGATTGAAAAGTTAGGATAATTGTTTTTTAAAAGATGTGAAGTAAAATGGAAGTATATGAAAATCATAAAGATAGAAGATATAAAGAGCTGAATGAGAGAAGACGTAAATTTATTGACAAAAATAAGCAAATAAAAAACGTTAAAATAAAATTAGTTTAATAAAAGGAGGCGGAAAATTATGAGAATCGTAATAAGTGCAGATGGAAGAGGCATAGGTAATAGTATATATACATCATTTCATAGATGTTCTTTCTTCTTGATTTTAGATACAGAAAAAAATACACTAATGGCATTAGAGAATACAACAAAAGATCATCCAGGTGAAATCGGAGCTACAATAGGGCAAATAGTTTCTAATCAAGGGATAGATGCAGTAATAACTTCTAATATTGGACCAAAAGCTTTTGAAATTTTTGACCAATATGGAATAAAGGTTTATCATGGAGAGGGTATAATAGAAGATGCTATCCAACAATTTAAAGAAGGAAGACTACCAGAAATAACAAGGGGTGCAGTGCTTAGATATACAGGTATGAAGCAAAGGAAAATGATGACCGAAAATGAAAAGGTGTGATAAAGATGGATGTGTTGGATGAAGCAAAAGAGATTATGAAAAAAGCTGGATGTGAAAAGGCATTTGCTATCTATGGGCTGGAACTAAATGATATAGCAGAAGTCAAAGACTGTGACGAAAATGGTGAATCCTTAGAACTTGAGAAAGATATAAATGAATTGGTGCCAGTTATTGAACAGAAGTTGGTTTTTAACCCGGAAAAACCAATAGAGTGCCCTCTGAATTCATCAATGAACAAGTATTTGGAGTTTTCTCTAAAAAATAGAAGCATAACTCCCTGTAACCTTAATGGAGAAGAATGCGAAAGAATTGAAGAGGAAATGAGACCTTTGCTTAAAAAATACCATTGGACAATTAAAAAAAGATAATTCTAAAAGGGAGGCAAATTAATGAAAAAGAAGGTAATTGAATTTCTCGAATCTTTAGGATTTGAAACAGTTAGTCATAAATCATCTCCAAGAAAGATATATTTTAAAGATAATTTAGCTGTAACAGTAGAGGAACGAAAATAAGAACATATTTATGATGTGTTAATTATTGTTAAAAATGTGAAAATCAATGATGCACGGATGCTTGTTACTCCTTATAAAAAGGGGTGGTTAATAAAGTGGTTACCTTACACA
>CAYFVP010000017.1:0-4208 GCA_964346655.1 uncultured Thermoplasmatales archaeon | reverse complement strand
CTGGAAATATGTATAGACTTTATCCTTATGATTGGTTTAAACGCACCCTCAAATGGTTCAATTTTAGACCCGGGGAAAGTGCGCTGAAATCAAAACAAGGCCCAAAAACCCCTGTTTCGGGTGGAAACCTTTCGAGAGCAGAGGATGGGCCCGCTGAGATTTGAACTCAAGTCTATAGCTCCCGAAGCTACAAGGATACCAAGCTACCCTACGGGCCCGAATACCCTGAAAGTTATTGAAATTTGCATTAATAGATTTACTATTTTTAGTTAGATAATTACTATTTTTCTTAAAATTTATTTGATTAGAATTTTGATTATTTATATCTGTTGATTGAGGATTATTTTTATTGATATTTTCCAATACATAAGAAAATGTTGGATTTTATAAAATAGGATTTAGGATTTATCAGATATATTTTATCTTTAACTAATTAAATTATAACACAAGTTATTTAATCAATTTTATTTATTACTATATTACCAAAGTTTAAGTTATATGGAGAAAAATAAAGAAAAAATATAATAAAGTTTTAGGTGGTATGGGATGAATGAAAAACAGATTTCAATAATTGGAGTTATTGTTGGATTTTTGACTTTTATAAGAGGTATATGGATCTACTATAGTTATGTAAGAAGTTTTGTTTTTGATTATACTTCTGTAATTAGCATTTTTGCAGGTATAATAATTGTTTTTGTTTCTATAAATAAGATGTGGATATTTATTTGGGAGAAATATAAAAAACAAATAAAATATTCTTATATTATTGGCATTTTGATAATTATTTTATTTTTGTTTTTACAGCTGTTTGGGTATTTTAGTATTTCGATACTTGTTTTATATTCAATTATATATTTTGAATTATTAGCAATATTAATTTGGTTGTTTATTTATCAGTATGTTATAACAAATAAAGATAGAGTTAAAGCAAATACATTTGAATTTATGTTTTTTTTCTCTTTGTTTATTTCTACAATATTTATTACAATGGCAGTTGGCAAAATGACTGTTTTGAATTGGCTTGTTTATGATATAGAGGTAATAATATATTTTTATATTCTTTCTGTGTGGTATATATGCGCAATATTCTCTGGGATTTTACATTATATCAATGAAGTCGGATAAATTATTTGATATTATTTAAGATACAAAGATACCAAGCTACCCCATGGGTTAAAATTGAAAAATAAAAATATAAAATTAATAAAAGATTTTTTGGAAAAAAATGAGAATTTTTTTTTATTTTATTTTTTGTAAGAGTTTACCTAATTCTGAATATTTTTTCTCGAGAATATTTGCTGATTCAATCAAAGCATTTTTAGCAGTATATGAACCATCTGTTTCAAAACTGAAAATATATTTTGTAGAATCACGAATTATATTGATAAAATCGATTTTTTCTTTATCAATATATGACTCTAAAACTGGTAAATGTTTCATATCTTTTAATACAAGTTTTCCTTTTTTAAGCTCCACCATATCATTTGGAAGTTTTTCAATAAACTCTTTTACATCTTCTTCACGTTTTTTATCAAAATCAAAAGATATATCTGCTCTATAGCCTGGGGCTTGAACTGCCTGCCATTTTGCATGTGTTCTCCCTATCCCTAAAACAGCCTCTACCTCAAGAATTAATCTTTGATCACCATAGAGCTTTACAATTGGTATTTTATCTTCAGTTATTGCCCAGCTTTTTTCTGCGGGTTGCAGGTCACCTGATAATACTGTTCCTTCTCCCTCCTTACTTAATGTGTAACGAACAGTACAATTTGGACATCCTTTTCCTTTACAAACACATTCATCTCTAAAAGTCAAAAGACTTAAATCAGTTGGAATTGGAACAAAACCAAGTCTGTGTGAGATGATTTCATCAAATAAAGCGGTTGTATTATCATAAATAATTACATCATCAATTGCAAGCTTAGGAAGTTCTGCAAGCATTATTCTTCTTAATGAATTAACAAAATATGGTTTGGTATCCTCAATTTTTAAAACAGCCTTTTTTGGCTTTAATTCTTTTACTTCTAGTTTCATAATATTTACACCTAAATTCTTCTTCCTCGTCTACCACCTTTTTTTCTACATCCATCATGAGGAATTGGTGTTACATCTTCAATTTTTCCGATTTTAAGACCACTTCTTACAAGAGCACGAATTGCTGCTTGAGCACCACGACCAGGTGTACCCCCTTTATTTCCTCCTTGACCACGTACTTTTACATTTACTCTATCTATTCCTTTTTCTTTTGCAGCATCTGCAACTGTCTGGCCAACTTTCATTGCAGTATAGGGTGTTCCTTCATCTTTTGCTGATTTTGTAACCATACCACCAGAACAACGTGCAATTGTTTCTGCACCTGTTAAATCGGTAATCGTAATAATAATATTATTAAATGAGGCAAAAATATGGGCAACTCCTAATCTTCCCATTTTTAACTTTCTCCTTTTTCAACTTCTTCAGATTTCTTTTTTATTTCTTTTTTTGTTGATTTGTCATCTGTTGTTTTAGACTGAACTTTGTCATCTTTCTTTGGTTCGGTTTTTGAAGGTTTTTCTTGTATTGGTTTTTCATCAGGTTTTTTTGATTCAGATATTTCTTCTTTTGGAATCTCTTTTTCTATAGGCTTTTCTTTTAATGGTTTTTCTTCAATTTTTTCAGGTTTAGGAATCTCTTCTTTTGTTTTCTCAACCTTAAGTTTCTCTGGTTCTTCTAATTTGCCTGTTTTAGAAAATGGCATAGATCTAAAATCTGCACGAGGACGAGCAGGATGCATAGTATCATTTAAAGGAGAATCTGATGTATAACTTATTTCTCCTTCTTCTTCTCTTGTAACTGTATAACTAGGAATGGTAACTCTTCTCTCCCCAATTGCTATGTGACCATGTGAAATTAATTGTCTTGCATGATTTGGAGTATTTGCAAGCCCTTTAAGATAAGTTAAGGTCTGTAATCTCCTAGATAAAATCGATTCTGTATTAAGAGCAAGTACATCATCAAGAGTGGAATTTGGTGGAAGAATATTTATTCTATCAAGATGCATTAATAACTGGTTACTTTCTTTTGTTATTTGTGTATCTCCTGTTCCCACTTTTGCTAAAAGTTCTCTTGCTTGGGTTCTATATTGTTTTAATCTTGTTTCAGCTTTCCAAATTTCTTTTTTGTTTTTTAAACCATACTTTTTTATTAGCTCATTTTCTAATCTTATACGGTCCTCTTCCCAGGGATGACTGGGTGTTTCATATTTTTTTCTGGAAAATTTTGGTTTACCCATAAAAATCACTAATTTTATTGTTCTCTTTTCTTGGATACGCCAAGTGCCAATCCTCTTCGGTTGTTTCCTTTTGTTCTTTGTCCTCTAACTCTTAATCCTCGTTCGTGTCTTATTCCCCTATAAGATCTGATTTTTTTCATAATGTTTATTTCGTCTCTCAACCGCATATCAATATCTGAACCTACTAAATGAATGTTTTTTCCTGTATCTATATCCATTCTATGATTAAGCATCCAACCTGGTGCATTTTCATTAATATTATTAATTAATTCTTGTATTTTATCAATCTGGGAATCGGATAGTTCACCTATCTTTTTATATCTTTCAATTCCTGTTTTATCAGCAATAAGTGTTGCTAAATGCAAACCAATACCTTTTATCCCGGTTAAACCATATACAACGTTTTTTTCCCCATCAAGATCTGTGTTTGAAATTCTTACAATATATTTAAAATCAGCATCATGTTTTGGTTTTTTCTTGATTTTTTCTTCAGTTTTTATTGGTGTAACTTTTTCGTTCTTGGATTCTTCTTCAATAGCTTTTTCAACAGGTTCTTCTACTATTTTTCCCTCTTCAGTCTCTTCTTCTTGTGTTTTTACTTGTTTTTCGGTTTCTTCTGAAATATTTTGATCATTTTTTAATACTTGATTTTTTTCACTTTCTTGGTCTATTGGTTCTTCTGTTTTTTCATTTATTTTCGTATCTTCTGCCAAACTATAACCTCAATAATTATTTGTAATTAATATTATACCCCCATTATCTATAGGGAAATATTGGCATAAATAACAGAAGGTATATTTAAGCATTTAGGGAGATGAGGCTTTGATGGCATGTTAAAGTCCGCCTTCATAATTTAAGATACGTGGAGGTGGTAATAAATTGCAACATTATGCAGGACTTGATATACATAAAAAAAACTGTCAAGCCATAGTATGCA
>CAYFVP010000016.1:0-22671 GCA_964346655.1 uncultured Thermoplasmatales archaeon | reverse complement strand
CTGTTCCCAATACTACAAAAATTTTTTATTCTTATGAAAATAGAATCTTAAGTCAAAACGCCTAATTTTAGGTCAAACGTGAATTTTAGTGCACCTATGTTAAGTCCGCCGATACTATTCTTTAATGTATTTTATATTATTAATCTTTATGACATGCACCTATTCGCAGTCCAAACAGAGTGGCTGCACTATGGGTGACTTCGTCCTTGGTTAAGTGTGCTCTTCAATCAAAGCCTGGCAGTCACAATTTGCTGCATGCACAATAACCGAAGTAGGGCACTCTTAACCTCTGAATTCATCTTTATTTTTCAACATATGATATATTATCTGTAAGAGTTTTCTAGCAGCAGCTGTTGCTGCTACATTCCCAGGTTTCTTTTTACATAACCTTTGATAGAACCGTGAAATCTTGGTTTCAACTTCATGATGTTTTGTCCAGATAAGATGAATTCTTACCGCCTCAATTAGTATCCACCTTAGATGTTTTGATCCTTGTTTTGTGATATGACCATGATAAGTATGTTCTCCGGATTGATGGACTGTTGGGATCAATCCAGCATAGGCATATAGCTTGTCTTCGCATGGAAATCGGGTGATATCTCCGATTTCACTGAGTATGATTAGTGCTGAGTAGGTTCCTATGCCAGGAATGGTGGTCAGGAGCCTTGTTTCCTCATATTGTCTGCCTTCTTTCTTTAGCTCTAATTCAAGGTTCTTTATTTCCTCTAGAGTTGATTCATACATGTTTAGATAAGAGTCTATGGATGATATCTTGAGTGTTTGCAGCCAATATCTCCCTTTTCCATTGAATAATGTTGGTCCTCGTTCATATTTGATACCGTGTCTGAGTAGCTCTGCATATATTTTGTTTTTTAATCGAGCTGTGTAACGCCCGAGGAATATGCGTCTTCTTACTAGATTTCTGAGATCTCGTATCTTCTTACAAGGGATATAGGAAGTAGGGAGAAATCCTGTACGTAGAAGATGCGTGAGTATTTTTGCATCAACCTTGTCGGTTTTCACTCTGGCTTCTGCGATTATCCTGGTTTTCAATGGATGAGCTAGTACAACCTGATGTCCTTTCGATTCTAATATTTCAAAAATGTACTCCCAATGGTTACAAGCTTCAATTGCTATAGTGAGGTCTTTAAAATCTTGGAAGAATTCCTGTATCTTTTCTGGATCTGTAGGAATTCTTCCTTTTTTAACGGTATTTCCTTTTTCTGTGCATACTATGGCTTGACAGTTTTTTTTATGTATATCAAGTCCTGCATAATGTTGCAATTTATTACCACCTCCACGTATCTTAAATTATGAAGGCGGACTTTAACATGCCATCAAAGCTGGGAGATGATAGTAATTTGAAAAATTATTTAATTTTTTGCACAATCTAAATTTAATAATAAAGTTACAAAAAGTAAAATGAGAATTAGATGAAAGATTAGCATTTGTTTTTTGTTTTGCTCTTACCGTAATTCATATATGCTAAAATTGTATCTCAAGAATGTGTGGTTCAATAATGGTCAAAAGTCAATGGACGAGAATAGATGAAATTCTTAAGGGAAAAAAAACTGGAAAAAATGTACATATTCGTGGTTGGATCTATAGAACACGTAGCAGTGGAAATATTGTTTTTACAGTTATTCGTGATTCTTCAGGAATTTTACAAGCTACAATAATAAAAGGAAATGTAGATGAGAAAAAATTTAATGATGCAAAAAAAGCATTAATTGAATCTTCGTTAGAATTAAAAGGAACAGTAAAAGAAGATAAACGGGCACCTGGAGGATACGAGCTAAAGGTTACAGATTTAAATTTTATTAATTTTGCTGAGCCGTTTCCAATTGTTAAAGATCAAAGCCCTGAATTTTTGCTTGATCAAAGACATCTATGGATTCGTTCACAAAAACTTAACTCAATTTTAAAGGTTAGATCTACTATTGTTGGTGCTATTCATAATTTTTTTAGAAAACGCGGTTACTTTGAGTTTGATGCTCCAATTCTTCAACCAAATCAATGTGAGGGTGGTTCTACATTATTTGAAGTTAAATACTATGATAATAAAACTTATCTATCTCAAACCTGGCAGCTTTATGCAGAAGCTGCAATTTTTTCTCTTGAAAAAATCTATAATATGGGGCCTACATTCAGAGCTGAAAAATCAAAAACTTCACGTCATCTATCTGAATTTTGGATGGCAGAAATGGAAGTAGCTTGGATGGATTTACATGATGTAACAGAGATTGCTAAAGAAGAAATCAAATATATATTGAAAGAGGTTTTAGAAAATAATAAAAAAGAATTAGAAATTTTAGGTCAAAACATAAATAAATTAGAAAAAATTTTAAAATCAAAATTTCCAACTATTACTTATACTGAAGCTTTGAAAATATTAAAAGAGAAAGAAAATATGGATATAAAATGGGGAAAGGATCTGCGAACTATTGAGGAAGACAGATTGATGAAACATTTTAATTGCCCTGTTGTTGTAACAAATTACCCCCTTGAGATTATGGCTTTTTATAAACCAAGTGATCCAAAAGATCCAAAAACAGCACTTTGTTTTGATATGATTGCACCAGGAGGTTATAGTGAAATTGTTGGAGGTTCACAGAGAAGCCTTGATATTGATGATATGGCAAAGAGACTTAAAGCAACGGGTGAAAAGATTGAAAATTACGAGTGGTATTTTGATTTAAGAAAATATGGGTCAGTTATACATTCTGGTTATGGAGTTGGTATTGAACGTGTTGTAGCCTGGATTTGTGGGCTTGATAATATTAAGGATGCAATTCCTTTCCCAAGAACCCTTTTAAGATTTAGACCTTAGGAGGTAAGTGTATTATGAAAATAGAGGCTCATGTTCTTATTTCTGGCAGGGTTCAAGGTGTATGGTTTAGAGCAAGTACAAAACAAAAAGCAGAACAACTTGGTATTAAAGGTTGGGTTAGAAACACTTCCGATGGTTGTGTTGAAGCTGTTTTTGAAGGTCAAGAAGAGCTAGTACGAGAGATAATTGAATGGTGTTATCATGGTCCTCCTATGGCAAAGGTTTCCAATGTTGAAGTAAAAACTAAAGAATCTAAAGATAGTTTTGATAGATTTTATGTAAAATATTGAATCTATTTTTATACATTTTTACCAAATATTTCCCTTTTTTTTAAAATTTTTATCAAGTTAAATATATAATGATTTTAAAAAACATATATTAAAAGGCTTTCTTTGTGTTATTTTAAAAAACACTATAACTCAAAATCAATCAAATTTTGTCTATATATTTACTAAATGCTTCAACCATTTCAGAGTTTTTATCGATTAACATTATTTTTTCTATTTTACTTTCATATTGTTTAACAATATCTACAATTGCCTTTGCAGCAATTCTTGTTTCAACACCTCCAACACCTGTTCCCATACCTGGTATTGCAATAGATTTTAAATTTAGGTCTAATGCAAGATCCAATGCTGCTTTAGTAGCAAGTTTTACATTGTCAATTCCTATTTTCATTGCAGGTTGTTTCATTGTTGGAGCATGAATTACATATTTACATGGTAAAGATCCAGAAGTTGTTGCAACAGCCTTTCCAACAGGAATTGGAGCTTTTGAAACTGCCTCTTTTTCAATTACTATTCCACCAGTTTTTTTTATTGCGCCAGCTACGCCTCCACCCATATAGCCAAAAGAATTTGCTGGATTTACTATTGCCTCATATGTAACTTTTGTAAGATCACCCTTTTCAACAATAATTGTCATTAAATTTTTATTCCTCTTTTTTTGCCTTTTTTTTCTCTTTCTTTTTTAATTTTTCTTCTTTTTTCTTCTTTTTTTCTTCTGCTTGCTCCTCTTGATGTCTTTTTTCTCTAGTAAGACCCCCCTGTAAAACCCTCATTCTTGCATCCATAGATCTTATCTTTTCTTCAATTTTTTTCTTTTTTATATTAAATTCGGCTCTTGTAATTTTATGTTCATCCAGTTTTTCTTTTAGGCCCTCGATTTTTTGTCTTTCTTTTTCAATATCCTTTTCCTTTTTTTCAATTGCTTTTTGCAATCTCTTCTCAAAACTCATACTATTAACTCCAGAGATCTTTTCTTTTTGCTTCAAGGGTATTGTTTTCTTTGCCTAAATATTCTGCGAAAGTTTTTAGTCTTTTTTTACCAAATTTGTAGGGTTCTGAAAATAGTTGTTTATATTTTTTATCTCTTAATAGATGGTGATCAAGTATTATATCACATTTGATTTTATCTAATATATTTATTAGATTATCAGACGCTAGTTCAAGGTTTTTCTTACTAAATCTCCATCCAAGTAGCATTGTAGGCGGTCCATCAAGAATTAATAAATCTGGATTTTGATCTATTATATATTTCATTGCCTTATCTGATACTGGTCCCTGAACATCAGATGAATGCAAAATCCTTTTTTTACCATCATCAACAGTTGTCATTACAACATAACCTAATCTTATTTTTTCTGGACCATGGAAGAATGGTGGAGAGAAAATAATATTTGTATCTCCAAGAGAATAATCTGAATCATCACAAATTTTTAAATCACATTTTTTCTTAATTTTTTTAAAGAATTCTTCACCTCTACTTTTTTGAGATTTATTAATTTTCTTAGATATATTTTTTAAAAAAACCTTTTTCCCTAAGTAAAAATTCTCATCTGGATCATAATGATCAAAATGGTAATGTGAAATTGTAATTATATCAGATTTTAATGCAATTTGGGCAATTTTTTCTTTTATTTTTTTATATTTAATTTGCTCTTTGTCATGTGGTGGAAGACCATATCTTTTTTCTGCTAGAGCTGCTGATGGGTCAATAAAAATTTTACAATCATTTGTTTCAATATATGTTGCCATAGATCTAATTCCAAGTGAATCTGAGGCTATTGGTATTACTTTCATAAATAAAACTTGAATGTAAACAAAAAATAGAAATAAAAAGATATCTAACAAGTTTTTTGAAACAGGTTTTTGTGGATGGATTTTTTGCATTACCTAAGGTGTGTTGGTGAATAGTGTCATATTTATTTGGATTGGTTGAGTGAGATTTGTCCTAGTTTTACAATTGGTAATACTTTCAAGAAGATTGGTGTTTTTAGTGCTGATTTGAAGGAGGTTCGTAAGTGTATGTTGAATGTTCATGCTAATTCTCAGGCGTTGCCTGATATTGATCATCGTGTTCGTATTAAGATTATGGTGAAGATTTTTTTGCCTAGTGCACGTAGTGATAAACATTCTCGTGGTGAGCAGACTGCTATTGATAATTTGGAGGAAGACCATAATGTGGGTAATGAGGGTTACTTGGAGCATAGTGGTCGTTTTGGTAAGACACGTTTTAAGGATATTTATCGTCCGGTTGTTGGGATGCAGTGGGAGGCGAGAATAAGATGAACAAGAATGATAAGGTTAAACAGGTTAAGCTTACTTTGGAGGATACTTTGTTTTTTCAAAAAGAGTTTAGGGAGTTGTTGAAGGTTTTGATAAGTGAGAATAGACCATTGTCTTTTAAGGAGAAGAATCGGTTTTTTGAGATGCTTCTGTAAGAATTTCTAATTTATTTCTTTTTGTTTTTCTACAAACTTCGAACAATTCTGTCTGTAGTTTTCTATTTTTTTCTATACATATTCTAATGTTTTTCATCATTCTTCTAAATCAAAACAAATTGTAAATTAAATAGTTTCTGCCCAAGGAAAAACTAAATTTTGTATTTATTTCACTTTATCTTTATATTTGATATAAAATTCCATCATATGAACTATCTGATTACTATATGGTCTATGTTCATTTTTTGATAATTTTTTTAATCTTTTTTCATCTTCTATACTTAAGGAAATGGTCATTTTAGGCATTTTATTCTTATCCATAATTTTTCACCAATATATAATATATATACCAACATTTATGTATTTCTACATACATTTAAATACTAATATTGTTTTATGGTTACTAAAAAAGGCATGGAGGTTATGAAAAGAATGAAACGTGATGAAGGTTTTGTTATAACAGTAAAAAATAACAATATCAGGTTACCACCTGAAGTATTGGAATATCTTAAAATAAAACCTGGCGATGAGGTTTCTTTTGATGCAATTGGTAATGATGTTATTACTATCCATAAACATATAGAGAAATAAAAATAATAATACCTCTATCCCCTTTTTTTCCTTATTTTTGAATAATTATAAACATTTGAGTAGATAATTGTACATTAACGCAAAAAAAATATGTATTATTACTTTTTAAATAATATTAAAAATTAATACTATAGTAGGTATAAGTAAAGAAAATGGTAACTAAAAAAGAATATAAAGAGATAACTGAAAAACTACAAGATATTGATGATAAATGTATGAAAATATTAGAAAGTCAAATATCTACAAGTATTATTGCTCTTGTAATGGCAGGTTTTGCAATAGTTATGGCAGGAACTACACTTCAAATTGCAGGTGCTCCATCTCTTATTTAGATTCCAATATTAATAGTAGGTGTTATTATATTGATTATTGGTTTAATTTTAAGTGTAAAAAAATAGATTTTTAACACAAAATAAGGCATTTTAAATTATAAAAAATAGTTTACAATTGTTAAGATATATTTAATAAGAGATTAACTATTTTGAAATAATAGTGTGAGCGAGAAAAAATATGGAAAATGATAAAGAAGAAGAAAAATCTAATCAAGAATTGCAAATGGAAATAAAACAATTAAAGAAAAGAATAAAAGATTTAGAACGTGAGAGAGATATATTATTGGCATTACATAGAAGAGAAATGGAACAGATGTAATTGCAGTTTTGAAGGAGGAAAAAAATGTCATTTAAAGAAAAATGTAAATTTTTAGATAAAACAAAAGGGAAACGACCTGTAAAATATCGTAAAACAATGAAAGGAAAAGAACCAATAGTTGGTGATACTCATTTTTTTTGTCAATCAGATGATAATTATGGATGGATTACCGAATGTCCAGAAAAAAGTCCATATTTTAAACAAAAATGAGGATTTTTAAATTATATTAATAGTTTTATAATTATGTGTTACTCCTTATAGCAATTTTAACCAAAAATCTCTAAAAGTATATTATTTTCTAGTATTCTGTCTTAATATTCAATTATTATCTTTGTATCAAGCCTTTTTATGGGTATTTTTTTCATTACCGATCCACATTTTTTACATTTTAGGTCATTATCCATTGATATAACCTAATATTATAAATTTTACATAATATATAAATTTATTGTATAAAAATCTCTTTATCTGTTAAAAATGACCTTTTTTTTGTAAATAATTTTAAAAATCCTATGATAAGGTATCATTGCAGATGTTGTATGCATAAACGATTTATCGAGTTTTAAAATATCATTTCCAGAGATGATTTTAGTATCATTCTGTGCACCTCTATGTATGTACCAAATTTCAATATCACTAAAACTGTAATTTGGATTCCATTTTATATTGTTTAAAATATCTCGAGGATTTGTCATTTTTATCAGGGTTAATTGAATAATCTAGGCGAATTAAACACGAAAAATGTCATTTCACCAGATGATTTAGTCTTTCCTTCTTTATCATAGACTTTTGCTTCTATTGTTTTTTTCATAAAAGATTTTTCATTCCAATTCCAAATAAATGGTGCTTCCGTTAATGTAGTTTTTAGCTCTCCATTTACATAGAATTCTGCCTTTGTTACCTCTTCATCATTTACATCAATTCTTAAGGGACCAACAACCAATGGCTTAAAAAAAGGTATAATCTTCCTATTTTTAATATAAATAAAACTTTCAAAATTAATATTTTTATATCGAATTATCAAATAAAGTATTACTCCCGTTGCTCCAAAAATTCCCAATAATATAATTAGTGAAAAAATGGAAAATTCAGTTTCTTGGACAATATAAGGTTGAAATTGAAAATAGTAATCATTTATTGTGAGATAATTCCCCTCTTCATCTATAACATCGATATCAAGATAATAAATACCTTTCTTTAGATTTGATGGTGGAGTATATGAAAATGTATAATAGTCATTTGTTATAATATCATCAATAATTATTTGTTCAATTGATAAATCTTCTTTATAAAAATCAGCATAAGTTATTGAAACAGGATAATTAAATGTGAAAGTTATTGTTGGATTATTTTCATTTATTAATCTACTCTTAGGATTAATATCAATTAGCATTAGAGGAGAAGGCTCATAACTAAATTGAAATTCGTATTGCTCTACAGGATCATCTAGCACATAGATTTTACTATCTTTTTGAATTATTTTATCTGAATCAATTTCTGTTGCATTTTTAGTAACGCTTAATAAAATATCAATAATGCCATATTCATTAATTTCTGGTTTTTTAACTTCCAAATAAATCCAATTATCAATTTTAACAGCTCTTACAACAATTGTTACAATTTTATTTATCTCATCTACTTTTTTATCTATTTCTTCACCAACAATGTAATCAATCATAATAATTTCATCTGTTGTAGAATTCCATATAAAATTAGGAACATTATCATTGCCATCATAAGACAAAAGAAAAACAATATTATCATTTATGTTGATATTACCTGTATGAACAGGGACTAAAACATTATTTGGATCTATAAATTTATCAACAATTGTATCTCCATCTGTATCATAACTATAAAATAATTCATTTAATGTTATTAAATATTGATTTTCTATATTATTGATAGTTGAACTAGATGTTGTTTGTTTGACTGACGAAATAATACTTGCATATGTACTATTTGAATTTGTATTTCCTTCATTATCAGTTACAGTTAATGTTACAGTATAATTTCCTTTTGAGGTATATATATGATCTGTTTTTATTCCTGATCCAGTTGTTCCATCTCCAAAATCCCATTTATAACTGGTAAGATTACCATCTAAATCAAAACTCTTTGAACCATCAAAACTCACTTCTATAGCTATTACACCTAAATATGGTCCATTAACATTTGGAAATGGACTTTTTGTATTATTTTTATTTCCTGAAGGATCGGTTGCATAGATAATACAATAAACTCTACTAACAGTTTGATTAAGTATTATTTCTTTTTCATAATAATATTCATTTTTTTTATCCATTTTTACAATTGCATGGTTATTTTTTTGAGACCAATATTCGATTTTTACTTCTTCAACTTCATGATTGTCTGTAATTGTTGCCCCAAAAATATATTTGTTTGGCATATTATCATTTGAGGGTCCATAAGTGTTAATAAATATTTCTGGGGGTATACTATCAGTTATGCTAACTGTTTTTTGCGCTGTTGTTTTTGAGTTACTCCATCTGTCTATTGCAAAAATAGTATAAGTCAATGGAGCTGTTGAGTTATCTAAAGTAATGGATGCAATAAAGAAATCTTCATAGATATTAATCATTGAATAGTTTCCACTTTTATCTTTATGGTGCCATTCAACCTTTACAGTTAGAGATGAAGCAGGATCTTGATCATCTCTTACAGTTGCATTAAAAATATAGTTCTTGGAGGGAGAGCCAGAAGCAGGTGAATTGTCTGTTATTGTTGGAGGAGTTCCTTCATGTATATAAAAGGTTTGTAAAAGAGAACTTTCCCAATTTCTTGGATCTTTTGCTGCGATACGAAATGAAAAAAGTCCAACTGGTGTGAATTGTTCATTGCAATACCATATATTACTAGTTTTATTTTGTGTGATTGAAAAATTTGTATTTGCTCCGTTTGGATCAATGATGTTAATGTATACTTCTTTTACTTCTATATTATCGGTTATTTGAACAGATATATATGTGTAACCTCCTATTACCTGAGAAGATGGGCTGATTTGTGGTGCTCCAACAATTGGAACAATTACATCCAAAAGCGGTCCATAATCATAATTAGAGCCATATATAGTATTAGCGCTATCTGCTATACCATCACCATCACTATCACCTGCTCCTTCACTTGGTTCATCGTATGAATCCCAATAATTTCCATATATGTAAGTTCCACCAACTATGTTTGTTCCACTGGTTTTTGAAATATTCCAAAAGTTGTGATTAATACTTTTATCCATACCATTTTGGGAATTATGATGAATATAGTTATTATAAATGGTATTACTATATGTAAAATAATCTAAATTTATCCCATATCTTAAATTATTTGATATCTCATTTGTATAAATTGTATCAATTGTTGAATTTGAAAGACTTACTCCATCCTTAGTATTTGATGAGATTGTATTTTCTGTGATTATATTATTATCATCGGCAAAGAGAAATATTCCATGTTCGCCATTTGAGTTAATAGTGCTACCACTAACTGTATTATTAGATCCAACAATCATTATTCCATAATTACTATTGCTATTTATTGTACTTGTAGAAATTGTATTTGAGCTAGAGTTTTCTAATCTTATACCACTATCACTATTACCAGTTATTTGAATATTTGAAAAAATATTGTAGTCACAATGATCATTTAGGAAAATTCCATTCCATGTATTACTGGTTATTGAATTGCCTGCTATTGAATTATAGTTTGATGTTTCATTCAAAAATATCCCATTTTTACTGTTAACAGATATTGCTGCATTATTTTCAATTATATTATTAGAGGAATTGTAAAGAAATATTCCATTTGAATTACTATTTATTGTGTTATATGTGACCTGATTACTATTTGAATTATTTAGTCTTATTCCATCTCCGTTATTATTTATTATTGTGTTATCATATATTATATTATCATCACAATTATCTATAAAAATACCGTGATATCCACTAGGGCTAGTAATTTTATTATCTGTAATTATGGTATTTCCAGCATTAATTTTAATTGTTGCATTATTGACATTATTTTTACAATCTCTAATTGTAAAATGACTAATATTAACAAAAGTGGCAGATATTGTAATTACGTTTCCAATGTTATTTCCATCAATTATTGAAAGACTTTTATCTTCTCCAAATAAATCAAGTTTATGATTAATTGTTAATCTTTCATAATATACTCCTGAATAAACAATTATTCTATCACCTGCAATTGATGCATCTATTGCATCTTGAATTACATCAAAATGATCAATTTGCCAACCTGGTGTTAAACTATTGTAATCATCATCTACATAAAATTTTGGTAGGATATCAGCTTTACATGAATTCATGAAATTAAATGTATAATAACAATTTGTAGCAAGTACAATTGTTATAAATATTATAAAGTATTTAGTGTTCATCCCATCTGCCTACATATGCAATTGCATATTCAAGATGTATTATTACATTAAAAATATTTGGGTAATACATTTTATGTTCCAGAGATTTTATTAGGATGGTAATTAATTTGGTACATGGAGCCACTAAACAGAGAGAGGGAACATTTTTTAGGTATTTTTTTCCATGTATTGGTTGTAATCTTTTTGATGCTCTTTTTAAAATCTGCAATTTGTGAAATTTTTTGACATAGATTTTATATATTTGTAATTAGATGTGAATTTGTATTGGAGGAGGTAATATGCAGAAAAACCTGTATTGTAAAATCCTTGCTTTGGGTATTGTTGTATTATTTTTTGGAATATCATTTTCACAAAGTCTAATTGCTGAAAATAACATGGTATCAATTGATGATAATTTGATTGAGTATACTGTAGAAATATATGGAATTAAAGGATTAAAAAATCATGGTGTGATATTAACTAAAGAACAAGCTAATGATTTAGAAGAATTAATTAATAATATTAAATTTAAATTAAATAATGCAGAAACTAAAGATGAAACTATTACAATATTTAATGAAGCTGTAGTAGAGTTAGATAAATTTAATCTTTTACCTGAAGATATAACGGTTGAAAAAGCACAAGAATTAGTTCAAGGTTATCACCAGGATTTTAAAATTAGGAAATTAATTGATAAATTGTTTAATACTGGAAAATTGTCATTAGACCAAGTTGGAAATAAATTTTGTTTAATATCTGGTGAAACAACTAATACTTTCTTTGTCAGTGTTCCCAGTGTTATTATATCTTGGATTTTATTTATAATGGCTATGGGTATTCCTTTCATTCCAGTTATAATAAAATTTATTTTAAGTTTAATAGAGATTTTATGTAATATAATAAATCCTGTTAATTTTTATAATTTAATAGGCTTAGGGCATATGCATGATTTTCCTAATTATTCCTATGCTGAAGGATGGGTTTATACAAATGGATTAAATGGTAAAATAACTTGGAATGGTACATTATATGGTAATCTATCTAATGGACTTTTTAGTATGTTTTGGTTGTTTTGGCTTAGAGATTGGTATAATACTGGAGTCTTTGGTTTTTCAGGTATAAAGATATTTCGTTGGGAAAAACCGTATAAACATTATTATTTGGGATTTGCTCAATTAGTAGGGATTAGTTATCATGAGGATGAAAAATAAATTGTTAAGTAAAATCCTTGCAATAGGGATAATTATATTATTTATTGGTGTTGGTATTCATCCTGCTTTTGCTGTTGATACTAAACAATCTATTAGATTTAATCAGAGTGAAAAATGTAGGGAATGTAGTGAGATTAGTGATGCTGATTTAGTTAAAGTGGAGAGTTTGCTGAATAGAGTTGGGGTTTATAGTAAGTTGTTGTTGGTATTGTCAAGGTATAATCCTGAATTGAGAGAGATAAGTGAAGATTTATCCTATTTGATTTCTACATTTAAAAAAAGTGATTTGAAAGATATTATATGTGACTGGTTATTTAATATAATAAATAGTTTATATACTATAATAATGGATTTAGTGGAAAGAGCATCGGATGGATGGGACGCAGGAGTCTCAACAGGAGAGATTTTCAGAGATTGTTTACGAAAAAACAAACAATCTAAAAATAAAGCTCAGATCTTACTCACTAAAAACTTTTTTTTTGTACAAAATTCGAATTTGGCGAGGTTGTTCCTCTTCTATATCTGCGATCGTGCGAAAAATTTCCTTCGCGTCGAACGCGGTGTCTGTCCAAAATAATCCTGCCACCAATCGTCCGTCCTCAAAGGCTTCGGCGGATTATCGGGTTTGCGCCATTTCAGGGACTCTCGGAACGCATGGTGACTGTAGAGCCGCATAAATTCACCGAGGTATATATCGGAGACTCGTTTGTTCCCCCTTGTGATCACCATGTTCTCATCGTTGCGCCGAGTTGAGGCGTCACTAAAGTTGGCAGAACCAGCGACAACGATCGGGTTGTCTGAGAGAGGATTGATGAGCATAAACTTGTTGTGCACATAGCGAACATGCGAGTTGAGATTTTTAAGACTCTCCTTCACCCAACCATCGATCTTAGTACGGATGAAATCCCCTATCGCGAAAACATTCTCCGGCATGTTTCGTAATACTTGAATCTTGTGTTCTTCCGCGTCCCGTTTTGGACCGGCTTTCATTGAGCGTGTTTTCTTTTCCATTAAGGCAAGACGTAGCGGCGCGCGCCCATTTTCGTAGACATTCTTAAATATATCGTTCATTCCGAATGCGAAGGTCATGAAAAGGCCTTCTTTGGCGTTCAGGGCAAGATCTGCATACCAGTCAAGCGCGTCTAGATTTTTGCGGGGACTGAAGAGGACGGTCGTCCCATTGGGTGGTGAACCTGATGGTAGCGGCGAAATCCTTTCTACACTGTCTTTAAGGGGGCTGCTTTTGGGGTCCTGCGAAAGCGCGTTCCAGTATTCTAGGAATTTTGCTGCAATTGATTCTTCTTCGACTATATGGGCGACATTGGAATGACCGTAGATGCCGCCTTTGGAAAAATTCGTTCCACCGGTCCAGACCGATATCGGCTTTCCATCCTGAAGTTTGACGATGAACTTGTTATGGGAAATGTAGGATTTCGGCTGTGTACGCTCATAACAGACATTTCCAAGACCCACATTGGTTACCTCCTGGCGGTTGCGGATTTTCGGTTTGTCTTTGCGAGCATCATATACGATCTTGATGTCGACACCGGTATCCAAAACTTCCTTCACTACCTTGAGGAATTCTTTGTAGTTAAACTCATACGCCGCAATGCGAAGGGCGTGGCGGCCAGGTATGGTCGACTGGATGAAGTCCTCAAGTGCTTCATTCAGGCCACGTGATAGCCATTCAAACGCCTTTTGATTTGGAACTTTATCGGGTTTCTTGTCGCCAAAACGTCGTACATATGCCTGTGACGCCGCTAATCCACGATTGAAATAGATGTCATGATTACCGGATTCTGGACATTCCGTCGTTATATCGATTTTCGTCTCTGCATGGGGTGTTAGGTTAGTCGGAGCTCCTTTAAGGGCAGTGATTGTGTATGTGTAATCATGGCCAGGTTTTGCAGAATAATCGGCCCACTGAAAGCTCTGAATCGGATGGTCCTTCGTCGAATATAACGAACCGGCAGGAAAACCAGGATCGGTTTCAGCAAACGCTTTCATTGCTGACAGGTAATATGCCTCGTTTTCCGTATGATCTGTGCGATGAATGGAAAATCCTAGAAGACCATCGCAATCCTCCTCAGCAAGATTAAAGCCAAGCAGGACAACATAGGTTCCGGCGACTGTATGAACTTTCAGCCCGTCATTTTTTTTCGTGACACGCATAATCCTTTCCCCCATATCATACATACGATGATATTATAAATATTTAATCAATGGATATTGGCTTTTTCGTTCTTTTTTATTTTACAATCCGTTATCTTCAGATTTATAAAGATATTTATTCTTTTCTTCCCTTAATTTCGCTTTTCCATTACTTAGAGTAAAAGCAGAAGGTGCGTCATTACACAATTATTAGATCGTTACTTATGTTCTGGAAATAGATGACTGATTGCTCTGGCGGTCTCAGCGAAATCTGCACTTTCAGTTAGTTTTCCAGCCAGTTCTCCTGCAATCTGGCTGACAACCTCTTTAAATCTTGCACGATTAAGTAGTACCACCTCATCTTTTATATGGAGATGAGGATTACGTATTCCCCCATCAATGCCGTTGATGATTTTAACTCGAGGCATGCCTTCAATAACCTTATCCCGCAACTCTCCTCCGAGAAGTCGTGCGACAGGTATAATTCCAGGTGAAGGTTGTTCTGGCAGTGGAACAGTGTCAATCATCAGACCTCCGGCTGGGTGTTCTGGAGTAGGCCAAGTACCAATCTTCAGACTATTTGCAGGTAGTTTCCTAAGCTCAGCCATCACTTTTTCGAACTCTGGTATTGGACCTTCGAATTCGAGTTCGACCCTGAATCTAATTTCTTCATCTTTTGAACTTCCTTTTTTAACTCCCGACATAATATATCACCTCCTTTCTTTATTTTTTCCTCTATTATATCATTTCCTTTCTTTATTTTATGGTAATGACGCCCCTTATGAAGGTATTCCATAAAGTGGTCTATAAACAATTCATTATCCTTTTTAGATAGAGTTACGAGAACATGTTTAGCTGCTTGTATTGCTGCTTTTTCGCTTTCGCATAGCATACGGCCGACTAAGTCCGTATGTCCTGTCATAAATTGATTCGTACACCCACACCAATTCATGCAGTATCTTTGTAAATCACAAGTTTTACATTCCACATTGCGGTTTCTTCTCTGTTTCAGCAAAGAGCAACGGCGTGCTAAGTCAAGGCCTTTGTGAATATTGCCGAGACAGAGTGAATAATCACTATCTTCTCCAATAAGCCTTTCACAAGGGTAGATATTACCACTTGGGGCAAATCCCCACTCCGTTTCTCCTATACCACACTTATCTGTGGTCTCATATCCTCCTTTCAAAAAAACGATGATTTTGCTATCGATAAGGTTGATTGCGATTTCTTGTCCATGCTGGTAGCTTTGAATGTAATGATCTGCAATTTGCATGTAGGTTTCTCTTAGCTTGGAGTAAGTATAATCCTTGCAAGATGCACGGATATTTGGATTCAGATGGATAGCAGAAATGCCGAGCTTGGTAAAAAATAATACGCTCTCTGGGAGAAAATCAATTGTATCAGGTCCGTAGACAGCATTAACCTGCAGGGTACCTAGTCGTTCAATTGCCAGTTGTAGGTTACTCAATATATCCTCAAAACTCTCTCGACCATCCCTATAGCATCTGTTTAGATTATGTACATGTGCTGGACCATCAATGCTTATGCAAAGATCAATGTTCTCCTTCTGGAAAAAATCAAGAATAGTCTTAGTCAGAAGTGTTCCATTGGATGTGATACTAAAAAAGATAGGCGTTCTTGCCATCTGCGTCTTCCTATGGATATAATCAATAATTTCCTTTATTAAATCAAAACGTAAGAGAGGTTCTCCCCCAGAGAAACCAAATTTAATTTTTCGCCCTTGAGGGGAAATATCCATTACAAAATCTACAATCTTTTGGGCAGTAATAAGGGACATGTCTTTCTTTAATTTCCGGCCAGAGTAGCAATATCTGCAGGAAAGATTGCAACGATGAGTCAAATTCAAAGTAACTTTCACTTTACCCTCCTTAATAATCTATTATTGGATTCTGTATCTTCAAAGGAGCAGGTTGCATGATAGGAGGATCCGCTTTTGTAAGGTAGCTGTAAGAACAGATCTTAGAAGACAAAATACAACTAATACTACTGTTAGATATCTTTCTATTTTGATGGTTTCCAATCCTATACCTCCGCCCAAATTAGTAAGAATAAAATAAGTTATTTATAATTAAGTTTTGTGGAAATTTTTCTTTAAAATATTCAGAATAAGAGACTCTGGTTTCCAAATTTCATAATTTTTATGTAAAATATCAAAAGAGCAAAAAACCTTTTTTTTTATTGAAAACTCTTAGAGAGAGGATCATAGTCCCGACCAGAATTATAATTTGACAACAGATATAATTCCAGTTGAAACAAAACGCAAAAAATGTTGTTTCGGATTTTTGTTTATCTCATTAAAATCCTTCTTTTTTCTTTTTTTGTTTATATTATTAAAACAAATAAATTAGATAAAACAAAATAATTTATTACAAATGTTGCAATAAATAAGAAAAAATTTTATACCTAAATATAATATAGCAGTTTTACAACCTTTTTTGAGGAGGTAGTTTATGAAAAGGAAAAAGAATATAAATAATAAAATGAAGCTAGTGTTAAGCATATCGATTTGTGTATTGTTTATTACAACAGCTTTTTCTGGTGCTGGATCAAAACCAGATGATGAAGATGATGATTGGAATTATTGGAATAATCCGCCACATATGTTTTCTAATGTAACTGGGAATGTAGGTATTGGAATGAATGATCAAACATATTCAAGTGTGTTAGTAGGTAGGACCCCTTTTACAAAGTTAGATGTTAGGGGCAATTTGTTTGCTGGGACATCAGATATAAATGGTGTCGGTATCCTGATCGATGGTGCTACGATCAGACCAGCTAATATCCCTGGACTTTTTGATAGCCGTTCCAGTGATTTATTCTTGGATGCAATGACTCATTTTGATGGAACTAAACCTCAAGGGCATATTATATTAGCTGAAAGCGGTGGCAACGTCGGCATTGGTACGATGAATCCATTAACGAAGCTAGATGTAAATGGTGTTATTACAGCATTAGGGGGTTCTTCTAATGATTGGAACACAGCTTATAGCTGGGGTGATCATGCCGCAGTTGGTTATGATACAACCGATGATTCATGGACCGGTACAGGTAATGTGCATACGACATCCGGTAAAGTCGGCATCGGAACAACGAACCCAGGAGCAAAATTGGATGTAGAAGTATTATGGGATGCAGGAGGTGCAGCAACTATTGGCTCTAGCGGTAATTCAGCTACTGGAAATTATGGGATTGCGATGGGAGCGATTACAAACGCCAGGGGCCGCTCTTCAACCGCAATGGGTGAGAAGACAACAGCCTGGGGTTATATTTCAACCGCAATGGGATATAAGACAAACGCCAGCGGGCATTATTCAACCGCAATGGGGTATAATACAACCGCCAGTGGAGAGGCCTCAACTGCAATGGGGGAATATACAACCGCCAGTGGATGGGACTCAACTGCGATGGGTAGAAGAACAACCGCCAGCGGATGGTGGTCAACTGCGATGGGTAGAGGAACAACCGCCAGCGGATTTTGTTCAACCGCGATGGGGGATTATACAAAGGCTAGCGGACCTTATTCAACTACGATGGGAAACTCAATTATAGCACACGGGGATCATTCTGTGGGAATAGGATTAGGTTATAAATCCCCAAAGTGGAATGTATCTAATGACCATGTTATGGCTATCATGGGTGGTAAAGTTGGTATCAGGACGACAAGTCCAAATGAAGAATTAGAAGTTGCAGGAACAGTGAAGGCCACAAAATTCATTGGTGATGGCTCAGGATTATCGTTCCTCCCCACTAGTCCATGGTCTGAAAGTGGAAATGATATATATTACAACAGTGGCAATGTTGGTATTGGATATATGACTACAGATTCGTATAAACTTGCTGTTGATGGGAAAGTTTTTATTAGCGACGACACTTTTATCGCTGGATCTCTTAGTGTTCCTAGTAATCTTATAGTTGGCGGGAATTTCTTCGCTGGCGGTGAATTAAGTGCTCCGCATGCGACTTTAGCATCGTTAACTCTTTTTGGTGTTATGTACGCGGTAGGTAAAGCATTCAAAATCAACCATCCTCTTAATGAGAATAAAGATCTCCAACACGCTTGCCTAGAAGGTCCTGAGTTCGGGGTGATTTATAGGGGAAATGGAACATTAGTTAATGGTGTTGCAACTATTACTTTACCTGATTATTTTGATTCATTAACAAGGGATAATACAGCGACAGTTTTACTGACTGCAAAAGGCAAGACGCCGTTCCTTTTGAGCTACGACGAATTTGATGAGACATCTTTTGTGGTTTATGGATCAGTAGTAAACGGTGAATTTGATTGGGAAGTAAAAGCAGTTAGGGCAGATTTAGATCCTTTGGAAGTAGAACCCGACAAGGAACCTGAATCATAGATATGGTATATTAAGGGTAGTTAAATCTAACTCACTAAAATCTTTCTTTTCTTCTTTTTTTAAATTTAACAACATTAAGGTAGTGTATTAAAAATGGCAATGAATAAAACGATAAAAATTGGTTATGAAACACTTGATCTTTTGGATAGATTAAAACCAGAAGTTGAAAAAGAATATCCTAATCAATATATTAGTTTTGATTTGGTCATTCAGTATTTATTAGAACTTAGGGTGAAATTTAGGGTGCTTAATGATCCTGAAAGAAAAGAAAAAGAGAAGAAAAAACTTCTTAAGGATTATATCTTATTAAATGAATTTAACAGTGTTTATGATAGAATGAGAGAACTTGAAGAAAAATTCAATCAGTTATCAGAAGAGCATAAAAATGTTATAAAAGAATTAGAAACAGAAATAGAAGAACTTAAGGAGAATTTCAAGATTGAAAAAGAAAGCTATCAGAAACAGATAGATGATTTAAACAAGGAGTTATCAGCTAAGAAAAAAGATTTATCGTTTTTGAATCAGAAGAAAAATGAACTTACAGAAACAACTTTGAATCAAGGAATTGAACTGGAAAAACTTCAAAAAATGTACGAGAATTATAAGTTAGATTATAATAGAATAAAAGAGTTTGTTGATCAGAAATGTTTTATATTAGAATCATTGCTTACAATGTATCATATTGCAAGGTTTTTATTTCATCCTCTTCATAGACGGTCAATGTATACTATTTATCAATTAAGTAATGAACTATATATTAAACCGAAGAGATCCAAGAAGCATTATATCTTCAGCCTAATGGAAAACCTTTCACTGTAAGGCATCTTGGTCATAAACTCAGTGAGCAAGGTAAAAAGATATGGCCTCATTTCAGCCCTTATGATATGAGGCATTGGTGTGCAATTGCAAGATTAATTGAAACTAAGATAGAATCAGGTAGTTATGATAAATTCAGGATTAAAAATTGGCTTGGCCATGAAAACCAGAAAACCACTGATAATTATGTTCATTATGCTGATATGTATTATAATCAATATCCCAAAAGTTGGATTCATGATGCCCTTAGATCACATAATTTTGTGAGAGGAAAGCATCAGATAAAAACCAGAGTTTGCAAAAATAGGCAAACTCTCCCCAAAATCCCTCCGAGAAAGGGAAGTGGGCCCGCCCAGATTTGAACTGGAGTTTCTAGCTCCCAAAGCTAAAAGGATTGACCAAGCTACCCCACGGGCCCGGTAATTTCCTTGTAACCATAATCCAATATTTAAAAACTTTTATCTAACACAAAAAGTTATCAAGATTAATGGATTTCAATTTTCAAAAACCATTGCACCTCCTTGCTTTAATAATTTTAATTATTAGTTTTATTATGGTTTTTGTTCTTCCAGTAATTACATTTTTTGTTTTGCTTGATAGGCCTCAATTACTAGAAGATATAAATATTTCTGAGTCTGTAGCTATTCAAAGTCAATTAATTCTAATTGCAATATTTATTTTGGTTCCTATTTTATGGTACATCATTGTAAATAGATTAGGATTTAAGGAAATACTTTCAAGAATTAAACTTGTAAGACAGAATATTGGTAAAGCAATTTTATGGGGATTATTTGCGGCAATTGCAATTTTTGCTTCTATTTTTCTAATTGAGATAGCCCTAATAGCATTTTTAGGATTTGATCCTAAAGACTTGAGTAATATTCCTGATATTCAAAGATTATTTTCACCTATTACATTATTTTTTATTGTTGGAATTCAACCTATTGGTGAGGAGATATTTTTTAGAGGTTTTTTATTTGAAAAAATTGAGAAATTTGCTGGAGGGCTAATATCAATTGCTATAACCTCCACTTTATTTGGTATAGCACATATGTCCTATGGAAAAATCTTTCCTGCTTTGATGCCAATTGTTATGGGCATTGTTCTTGGTTTTATTGTTTATAGAACCAAAAATTTGTATTCAGCATTAATTGCACATGTTGCTTTTAATTTAACTAGCCTATCTCTTGCATATATTGGTCAAGAAATTTTAAAAGAAGCATCGTTAATTCTTTAAAGTGGATTTATATCCCCTTAATCAAGTTTATTTAGGTGACTCCATGAAAAAAGAAAGAACTCTTGTCATAATAAAACCAGATGGTGTACAGAGAGGACTTGTAGGTGAAATCATTAATAGGTTTGAAAAAAAGGGTTTAAAAATTGTTGCAATGAAACTTGTAACCGTTTCAAAGGAACTTGCCGAAAAACATTATGATGTACATAGAGGAAAATCTTTTTTTGAGCCAACTGTAAAATATATTACATCTTCTCCAGTGGTTGTAATGATATTAGAGGGCATTAATGCTATAGATATGGTTAGATCTATGATGGGTAAAACAGATCCACAAGATGCAGCAATTGGATCTATTCGTGGTGATTTTGGGCAGTTTATTGGGAAAAATATTGTTCATGGTTCTGATGGTCCTGATACAGCTGAATTTGAAATTAATCTATGGTTTAAACCCAAAGAAATTGCTAGTTATACTAAAATTGATGAGCAGTGGCTTGTAGAATAAAGTATATTCTTTTTTTTATTTTATTAAAACAAAATAATTCACTAAATTATTGATTTTTTTTTCAAGTATGAAATTTTAAAAATAGAAAATTTATCTAGAAATAGATAAATAAATAAAAAATTTTATATATTATAATAAATAATAATATAGGTAGAAGTGAAATAAATGGGAACAAAATACGAAGAACATAAAAAAAGACGAATCAAAGAATTGCATCAAAGAATGAATAAATTCAAAAACCTCTCAATAGATTCTGTATCCAAAGTTAAAGATTAATTACAAACATTTATTACATTAATCATAAACATTTTTTCTAATAAATTCAATTGTCCATAGTGATATCAAGATATCGATATTATATTTGGAATTTGGTTAATATAAGGTTTATTTATTAGATACTTTATCGTTCCCAATCCTTTATAGAATAAGATAATTTTGATATATAAAATAAAATTTATTTTTAAATGTTTGAACTTATAGGTATAAATTATTCTCTTTCAAAATCTACTTCTTTGATATAAATGCACCATGATTTACTAATTCTTATTTCTCTACTTTATCTGTAAAGCTTGATAATTATTGGAATTAAGTTTTTGTATGGGAAAAATTATATAAATAATTAATTATTTTAATATATGTTAGAGTAGAACAGCTATACCTCTTAAAGCCCAAGATATATCCCATTATATCATTTTATTCCTTTTGCTGTTCTACTCATTTTTTCCTTCCTAAGTTGGAATAATTTTCTTATATTATCTTGAAAAAGACAAAATGTTTATATATTATTATTAATAATATATAATAATAAAGATATTTTATTATAAATAAATTTATCAAAAAGGTTATATCAATGGAAGAGAATGGAAGTCCCTCTATAAAAGAGGCAATCAATGATCTTCTTGAATCAAGGATTTTTAAAGAAATATTAAAAAGAAATAACAAAGAATTTACTCAAAAACTAGCTGTTTGGCTTATTAGATATATTTTAATAATATCATCTATGAATGAATCTTTAAAAATTAGTCTAGAGGAAGTTTTACTAAATTTACATGGTGAAAAATTTAGAAAAATGGCTCTTCCCTTTGAACTATCGGAGAATTAATTAATGAGAGATAACATTAGGGATAATTGGGATGGGAAATGGTGCACTATGATCTTGTAAAGAATGTGTTTCTACCAAAAGGTGAT
>CAYFVP010000015.1:0-25518 GCA_964346655.1 uncultured Thermoplasmatales archaeon | reverse complement strand
GGGTGCATTTAAAACAAAAAAAGAATCCCCAAAACAGGAATATCTTGAGATAGACATAAATAAAGACCTAGGCAAAAAAGCAAAGATTCTTATTCGGCCTTTTGTTTTAAGGGAATTTGAAGATGTTGATAAAATTTTAAATTTTTTAAGAGAGGGTTTTACTATAGCTATAATTGACATCAAACAAATAAAAAGTAGAGATATAATTGAACTTACAAGAGCAATATCAAAAATAAAAAAGACATGTGATGCCCTTGAGGGAAGCGTAGCTGGTTTTGGTGAAAATATCATAATCGCAACTCCTTCTTTTGTTAAGATTTATAAAGGAGAAAAAACAGAAAAAGTAGAAAAACTTGAAAAATAAGAGAATCTTTTTAAATTATCTTTCTTTCTAATCAAAATTGAAATGAAAACTTTATTTATTGAAGCAAGAAAAAAAATTGATCTTAGCAAGATAGATATCAATAGAATAGCTCAATTGATACCACATAAAATAGGACTTCTTGCAACAGTGCAGTATGCTCATTTATTAAAACAAATCAAAAAAGAATTAGAGGAAATATCAAAACCAAAACCTAAAAAGAAAAAAGTAGAAAAACGACCAAAGAAAAAAACAAAAATTTCGAAAAAATCTAAAATTATCGAAAAGCATGAACCTCCTGAAATAGAAGAAAAAATTATTGAAGAAGATATAAGAAAAGATGTTTTTAAGGATATAACAACTATTGATGAAAAAATAGCCAAACTCCTTTTGAAAAATAATATAGATACATTAGTAAAATTACAAAATACAACAATTAAGGAATTAGTCAAAATAAAAGGTATAAAAAGAAAAATTGCCAAAAAAATAAAAAAAGAAATAAATGATTATATGAAAAAAGAAAATGAATCAATACTTAAAGAATCAAATATTAATAAAGAAAATCAAATTCTTAAAGAGACTGAAAAATTGGAAGAACTTACGGATGAATGGGAATACTATGATGAAGATAAAATAACAGGAGACTCTTTTATAGAAATTAAAGGATTTCGATATGATGACTTTACTCTTTATGAAAAGACAATCGAAGGTCCATCAGGTAAAGTTCGAACAGTTAGATTTTTCAGCAAGGCAGAACCTGAAGGTGCTGAACCAATTGAGCTTCCTAAAGGCTATGAAGTCAAAGTGAATAAAAAAACAGGAGTTCCATATCTAAAAAGAAAAAAATAGTTATTCTTTCTTATATAATGTGAATAAAAGCATTTTTATACCGAACTTATTTGTCCAATATTAATGCATTGGAGAGGTCCTCTAAATAAAATCGATGAATATAGATATGAAATTCCTTCAAATTATAGAGGAGAAAATAATAATTTAAAGATGCAAACGTCAGCAGTCATCTATGCTGATGAAAAAATGATTTCTAATATTCGAACAGATAATGCACCAGAACAAGCTGCAAATGTGACAACGCTACCAGGAATAGTTGGTAAATCACTTGCAATGCCTGATATCCATTGGGGATATGGTTTTCCAATTGGAGGAGTTGCTGCAACAGATGCAGAAAAAGGAGTTATATCTCCAGGCGGTGTAGGTTTTGATATAAATTGTGGAGTAAGACTGGTTAGAACAAATTTACATATTAATGATTTGGGAGAGAGTAAAATCAGAGCCTTAATTGATGAAATGTTCAAAAATGTTCCATCTGGACTTGGATCGCAAGCCAAGATTAGACTAAATAGAAACGAATTAGATGATGTTTTAAGAGCAGGTGCGAAATCTCCTGTTGAAAACGGATACGGTTGGGAAGAAGATATAAAATTTTTAGAAGAAAATGGATGTCTAGATTATGCAGATCCGTCAGTTGTTTCAGATAAAGCGATTCAAAGAGGTATGTCACAAGTTGGTTCTCTTGGTGCAGGAAATCATTTTCTTGAGATACAAAAGGTAACAAAGATCTTTGATAATAATGCTGCAAATGTATTTGGAATAAAAAAAATTGGTCAAATAACAGTTATGATTCATACAGGGTCACGTGGTTTTGGACATCAGGTATGCACTGATCATCTGAGGGTACTTGAACAGGCTGTTAAAAAATACAATATTTGGCTTCCTGATAGACAGCTTGCTTGTGCACCTGTCCATTCAAAAGAAGGACAATCTTATTTCAAGGCAATGGGTTGTGCTGCTAACTTTGCATGGGCAAATAGACAATTAATTGTTCATTGGGTGAGAGAGTCTTTTGAAAAGGTTTTAAATGATAAAGCAGAAAACTTGGATATGAAAATCATTTATGATGTTTGTCATAATATCGCAAAACTCGAAGAACATGAAGTTGAAGGTAAAAAAAGAATTGTGTATGTCCATCGGAAAGGTGCAACTCGTGCATTTGGCCCAAATAATGCTGAATTACCACTTAAATATCAGGATATCGGACAACCTGTTATAATTCCAGGAGATATGGGAACAGAAAGTTATCTTCTAAAAGGTACAAAGGAAGCAGAAGAAACATTTGGTTCTACATGTCATGGTGCTGGAAGAGTTCTATCAAGACATCAAGCATTAAAAAGATGGCGTGGAGAACAAATTGTAAGAGAACTCAAAGAAAGAGGCATATACGTTCACCCAGCAAGCTTTAAGGTTGCGGCAGAGGAAGCTCCTGGTGCATATAAGGATATTAGAGATGTTGTTGAAGTAACACATGGTGCTGGTATCTCAAAAAAAGTTGTTAGATTAACACCATTAGGAGTTGTTAAGGGATAAATATGCTACCAATTAAACTTAAATGTAAGAATATGTATTTAGGTCTGTATCATGGATGGTGATGCATTTGGAAGACGTTCAAATTTGTAATTTTAAAGAAATTGATCTAAAGAATGCAACTGTAATTGCAGGTTTTCCCTCGATTGGATTAGTTTCAACAATTGCTGCAAATTATCTAATTGATGCCCTAAATTTAAAACAAATAGGTTGTGTTACATCTTCACAATTTCCTGCTTTATCTGTTGTTCATACTGGAGAGCCACTTTCACCTGTTCGTATTTATGCTGGATCGCATGGTGGAGGTAAAAAAATTGTAGTATTTGTTTCAGAATTTAAACCAAAGCCCAATCTTATAAATGCAATATCTGAAACAATTATGAAATGGGTAGAAGAAAAAAAATGTAATCTTTTAATTTCTCCAGAAGGAATGGTCGTTGAAGGAAAAACAACAGAAGGGGAAACCGAAGTTGAAGCGTATGCTATAGGTTCTACAGAACGTGCAAGAAATATGCTTATTGAAAGAAAAATTGCTCAATTTAAAAATGGAATCATTGCAGGTGTTTCAGGTGTTTTATTAAATATAGGCAAACAATCTGATTTTGATGTTATTTCAATTCTTGCAGAAGCACATCCAAATTATCCAGATGCAAAAGCAGCAGCAGCTGCAATTAATGTAATGGCCCTTTTAATGGGTGTAGAAATTAATGTTACACCACTTTATGAAGAATCAGAAAGAATTGAAAAACAGTTACAGAAATTCCACAAACAGGCAAAACCGATGGTTTCTGCAACTCAAGCACCTCAACCAAGTATGTATGGATAAATAAAATTTCTTTCATTTTCTTATTTTTCTTTAAACAACATTTTAAAAAAGACTATCTAATATGTTTTGTTGAATTATGGAAGAAATACCAAAGAGCCATCCTCGTTATGCTTCATTAATTACACGCGAAAGAATATCACAAGCAATGAATGAAGGTTTAGTTCATGAAACAGGTTTGATTGCACATGGGCGAGGAGAAGCTTACGATTACTTAATTGGGGAAAAAACTATTCCCCCTGCAGATAACGCTGAAAAGGTTGCCGCCGCATCATTATTATTAGCAAAAAAACCTGTTATATCTTTAAATGGTAATGCAGTTGCACTAGCAGCAAAGGAATGCATCAGACTTGCAGATGCAATTCCTGCAAAGCTAGAGATTAATCTTTTTCATCGATCAAATGATAGAATAAAAAAAATAATAAAAGAAATGAAAAAACAAGGTGCTAAATATGTTTATGGAACAAAATCAGATGCCTGCATTCCAGGATTAAATTACAATAGAAGCATCTGTGATAAAGATGGAATTTACTCTGCAGATGTCATTTTAGTACCATTAGAAGATGGTGATAGATGTAGGGCTCTTAGAAATATGGGAAAGAAAGTTATTGTTATTGATTTAAATCCAATTTCTAGAAGTAGTAAAACTGCTTCTATTACTATTGTTGATAATATCATTAGAGCTATTCCAAATATTTTGAAATGGATTAATACATTTAAAAACGAAGATAATATAATCCTTGAAAACTTGGAAAAAAATTGGGATAATAACAAAATGTTAAAAGAGGTATTGTCTTTCATTTCAAAAAGACTAAATTCATTATTTTAATTAAGGGGGAAAATATGGAACCATTAAGAACTCACTATTCAAAGGATGTTACTAGCAAAGACTATGGTAAACAAATCACTGTTGCCGGTTGGGTGGAAGACATAAGAAATATCGGCTCAATTGCTTTTATCATTCTTAGGGATTTGAAGGGAACTCTTCAGTTAACAGTTTTGAAAAAAGAAAATTTAAAGCTCTTTAATAATTTAATAAATATTTCACGTGAATCTGTAATTGCTGTTAAGGGACTCTGTCAAAAGAGTGATAAAGCAAGAAACGGTTATGAAGTTATACCTGAAAAATTAGAAATACTCTCTATTGCAGAAACCCCTCTTCCATTAGGTGTTGTTGATAAAATTGAATCAGAACTTGAAACTCGTCTTGATAATCGATTTATTGATATTAGAAAACCTGAAATACAGACAATTTTTAAAATAAGAAATAATGTAATTTCTGCAGTTCATGATTATTTAAGAAAACAACATTTTATTGAAGTTCATACTCCAAATATTATTGCTAGTTCCTCTGAGGGAGGAACAGATGTTTTCAAGTTAAAATATTTTGAAAAGGATGCATTTTTAGCACAATCTCCACAGCTTTATAAGCAAATGTTAATGGCTACAGGTTTTGATAGAGTCTATGAAATAGCATGGTATTTTAGGGCAGAGGAGCATAACACTAGAAGACATTTGAATGAATCCACCGCAGTTGACATTGAAATGGCATATATTAATAGCGAAGAAGATGTTATGAAAATATTAGAAAATCTTGTTTTCCATATGTGGAAAAAAGCTAGTGAATGTAAAGATGAACTTGGAGTTTTAGAAACAAAAATAGAATTACCAAAATTACCTTTTAAGCGCTTAAAATATGACGAAGTAATCAAAAAATTAAATGAAAATGATTGTAAAATTTCTTGGGGAGATGATTTAGGTGCAGAAGAAGAAAAACTTCTTGGAGAAATTTTAAGAAAAGATGGACAGGAATTTTATTTTATTGTTAAATATCCAATAGAAACAAAACCGTTTTATACAATGCCTGAGGAAGATAAGTATTCACGAAGTTTTGATTTGGCATGTAAAGGAGTTGAAATTGCCTCTGGTAGTCAGCGTATACATGATTTTGAAATCCTTAACAAGAGAATTAAAGAGTGCGATCTTGAACCCAAAGATTTTGAACCATATCTTAAAGCATTTAGATATGGGATACCTCCACATGGTGGTTTTGGTTTTGGAATTGAAAGATTTTTGATGGATCTATTAAACATTAAAAACATTAGAGAATGTATTTTATTTCCTAGAGATAGAACACGCTTAACCCCATAATAAAAACGCTGGGACCAAGAATTGACCTCTAAATTTACTTGTAAAAATGAATTAATTCAAACCCATTTAAGTACCCCAAGTCCTAAAACTTGTTTCTTTTTCAAAATAGTTAACAATCCTATTCATTGCCTCCCTAACTGTTTGAAAATTGCTGTTCTGCAGAATATCCTTATCAAATTTTGAGAAAACCCTTTCAATCATGTTCATCCAACTGGCATTTGTTGGAAGATAGACAAGGTGAATCCTTGGATGGAAGAAATTCCATACTCGGATGTCAATAAGAAGTATGTGCTGACCAGTTATCCAAGATGATGTAGATATCTTTGTGAGGATATTTTTCGAGCAGGTCCTCAAAGCATTCTATAACAATAAAACTGTTTTTCCAATCGTAGAACCAGTAAAATATATCGCCGGTATGAATGTTGATTGCCGCTGGCATATCTAGCAGCCCTCTGACTTTTTGCTTCGCAGGATGTTTCACTTGTTTCTCTTTTGTGTAGATATGTCCATTATATTGCTAGATAGCAATCCTTGCTTTCTGATCAAAGCTATATGTAATGCTGTTAGGAGGAGGGGTATAGGTAAGCCAGTCTATGGTGAGTTTTTTTTAGCAAAGTCAGAATCATTACTGTATAGCCATGGAGTTTTCTTCTTGTATTTGATTTCATCTTGTTTGATAATTCTGCCAACTTGTAATGGACTTACAATGATCCCTTGTTTTTTCATATATTCTGATAATTTCTTATGACTCCAGTTGTTAAAATGCAATCCTAGTTTTTCAGGATCTGTATTCAAGTATTGAAGGATCAATGCTCATTCTTCCTTTGTTATCTTTCTTGGTTTACCAGGGCTTTTTCCCCGCTGAAATATTTTTAAACCCTTTGTGTTAAATTGCTTTATGATCCTTTCAACTTTTGGCCTGTAGAAACCAAGTCTCTGACAGATTTCTTTTACTGTCTTTCCCTTAATTGACAAACATAGAATTCTTACCCGGTCTTTGATAAAACTCTGAGTATTTTTGATATTTCTTTTGATAAACTGTTCTTCTTCTATTGTTAGTTCTCTGATCTTTAGTTTAGGTTTTCTCCCTGCATTTGATTTTTTCTTTATGGTCACTGGCTCAACTGGTCCAAGATATTTGCTAGTATGTTTTACAATGTCTCCTACTCTGTAACTTGTTCTTACATATCGGTATTTCCTACCTTTTATTGTTTTAATTTCAATATATGACATATCAATAATGGTTAGGGTGCACAATTTTATAAATTTTTTGGTTTTTAAAATTTACTTGTGCACCCAATAAATTAAGAATAATTAAAGGTTTAGTCTAATTAAGGAAATCAATAGTTCTACTTTAAATAAAATACAACTTAATATCTTAAACGTTGAAATATTAAATCCAACAATTTCATATCAAATAAAATTGAAAGTGTTTTCTGTAATTTTGTTATAATAGGTTTTGCTGTATTGAAAACATCATGATTTAAACGATTATTTTTTAACGGTGAAGAGCGCATCTTTAGGTCTAACCAAATATCTTCTTGATCATTAAAATGAGCATCACTTGGATTTTCAGAAATACCCACAGGTAAAATCGCACGAGAAGAATCAATATCAGCAAAATTTACCCATTGAGAATACGACTGTCCCATTTGTCCACCAATAGTTCCTCCATTTACATTTGTTATATAGTAGGTTTTATCCAAACTCCTATTTAAACTACCAAAATTTTCAAGAGTATCAAAGTATTTAATGGTGTACTTACCAGGGCCATTTTGACTGAATCTATATATCCAGTCAGATGGATTTGTGCCATAATAGCTTACCGCCTTGGTATAACCTGATGATAGAACATATTCAAAAAATGCTATTTCGGTTTCATTGAAACTATATGTAGAATAATTATCAAGGTGATTTTTTATTGTCTTTAAAAAATAACAGAGACCACTTTCACCTCCACCATAGATGCTTACTAATTCAGGCCATCTTTCTTCCCTGAAATAAAGGTCCATATGATGAGCTGCTGCATAATATTCTTCTGAAATAATACAATGTGCACCATTATTGAACCATGATTTAAGCAGATCTAATGCATTATTTGCAGATGATGAAAAAGAATAACCTTGAACATCACGGATATACAAACCAATCCGTATTATTTCCCTGCGCGTTGGATCAATAGTATCATAATGAATATTATAAACATCATCTGGTGTAAAAATCATCGTGTTTTCATTATTCAATAATTCCCGTAACCGCCATGACCGTGATCCATCACCAGATCCACCTTGACCTAAATGTAAAGGAATTGGATACCAGCTACCAACAGGTAAATGATTTGCTGTAAAAAGTACACCATCTTTTGGATTGAATACATGTGGTAAAACATTATAAGGAATCATTTCAACCCAGCCATATTCTGATGAGCTTCCATTTTGTGCAATTGCTCCTGCAAGAGGTGAATGACAAGATCGAAGAGGTATCCCTGCCATGATTGAGTAACCGATATTTCCTTTTGAATCACCATATATACAATGGATTCCTGGACTTCGATATTGCTGAATAGAATCATAAAATGAATAAACATCATCTGCATCTATAATATCTAATAATGCTTCTACAGAATGATTATTCTTATCCCACTGTGGAAAGGAACATAATACGTATTCTTCACCAGGATAAACAGAAGATAACAATTCAGTTACAACAGGACCTAATATAGTTTCTTTAATTGTTATCGGAATATCTCTACCATTTTTTACTTTAATAATTTCTTGAGAAATAATCATGTCATATTGTTCACCATTGTATTCATAGGTGTCCTCATCAATCATTTTCAACCGATATAAATCTGCTTGATCTGCACCTAATGCTGTTGCACCCCATGCAACATTTCGATTCCAACCAATAAGAAATCCGGGACATCCAGCAACACCAATCCCTCTAACATTAAAACTTGCCCCGTTCATACGCATTTCATACCAGATACTTGGCGATGATACCTTAGTTTGAGGATCACTGTTTAATACAACAGAACCAGTTGTTGTTCGAGATCCACTTACTACCCAAGCATGACTCATCTTAGGAGATATTTGATATGTAAAATTTGGAATTTTAATACAATTCGGATTTGAGATATTTTCTGCATATTCAAAAATTGCAATCAAGGTTTCGGAATCATAATCCTCATATTTAGTGGTAGATGCAGCATCATCAATAATTCTTTCTGTTGTCATTACTTCAATAGCGTTATCATATCCAATAGTAGCAACTAGTTCTTCAAACTCATGTAACTTATTTACTTCTCCAATTGGAAAACCTGAAAAATAATCTCCTAATCGATCCCAAGATGCTATACAATCAGCAATGGTCCAATCCTCAGGAATTTCTCCATCAAAAAGATCAGATAATGAATTCTGATTTTCTTCTATATATTGATTAACACCATTACAGTACACGTTTAATATAACCTTATATTCTTCATCTAAAATTTGAGAAATCTGTTTTGCATATCTGTACAGCCCAATATGTCTCATATATTTATCTTGGTCAATAATTAATTGTAATATTGAATTATCAACGGTGTCACCAATCAATTCAGCAAGTCTACCTTGAAGAGCACGACGATTTCTATGCATTTGAAATAAACGATCTTGAGCAGTTGCATATCCAGCACCAAAAAATGCACCTTCATCAGTTTCAGAAATAATATGAGCAATACCCCATTTATCTCGTGTAATTGTATATTTATTGATTTTTTGGTTGTTGTGTATTACCAGAGCAGTTGAAAGGTTTGATATCAATAAAAAGCTTATTAATGTAATAATAAATATTTTTATTCTCATTATGACAGTATCTGTTTGATATATTTTAAATTTTTACTAAAATAATAGATGTTCAATTTTTATTTTTTTATTTATAATGAAAATACTTACTCTCTTATTTTTTAATAATCAATAACAATATTTAGAGATCAAAAAATTTCAGGAGTATCAATAGCTAAATCGATCTGAAATCCTTTTTACTAGTAAAAAAAAAAAAATTCGGTTTTTCTCCGATATACAAATTTTTGAATTTTATAATTATTTAATGATAAAGCCTACATTGGATATAGACATTTTTCTTTTTATTCTTGCATCGAGCGTGCAAATATTATTATGATTCATTTTTTAGTAAAAATAGCATGATGATATACCCCCCAACAATATTTTATATGAAAAACTCATTAATGAATAGCGCTTTAAGAAGAAGGGAAATCACATACACAATAATTTTATAATAATTACAAATAGGGAACCATATTCTCATTATAAAACTAAAAAAGGAATTATATGTAGAAAATCTCTTGGAGGAGTAGTTTCTGCGCTTGATCCACTAATGCAAAAACATAAAGGGATATGGATTGCTTGGGGAAGTGGAAGTGCTGATTTTATGGTTTGTGACTCAGAAAATAGAGTAATGGTTCCTGATAACAACCCAAAATATGTATTAAAACGTATTCATCTGTCCAAAAAGGAGATTGAAAACTATTATCATGGATTTTCTAATCGAGTTCTCTGGCCACTTTTTCATCTATTTGTTGAAAAAATGGATCCAAGAGAGGAATATTTTCATGATTATTTTAGAGTAAATAAAAAATTTGCTCAATCGATTCTTGATGAAATGAACGATGATGATTTAATCTGGATTCATGATTATCATTTAACTCTTGTTCCAAAATTTATTAAAATGGAAAAACCTAATGCAAAAATAGCATTTTTCTGGCATATTCCATGGCCCCCTTGGGAAGCATTTGGTTCTCTTCCACAAAGAAATAAAATAATTGAGGGGCTTTTAAATAGTGATTTAATTGGTTTTCATACTGCTCATTATGTTAAAAAATTTATGGAATGTGCTGAGAAAAATCCAGGGATTAAACTTGATGAAAAAAAGAGTATTATCACATCAGAATACAATAACACAAAAATACAACATTTTCCTCTTGGAATTTCGTATAAAGATTTTGCTACTTCTGCACTTGCTCAAATTGCAGAAAAAAAAGCAAGAAGATTAAAAAAATTGCATAAAAACAGAAATATAATCCTTGGCTTGGATCGTTTGGATTATACTAAAGGTATTTTAAATAGATTAAAAGCATATGAATATCTTCTTGATCAAAACCCTGAATTAAGAGAAAAAGTTGTTCTTGTTCAAATAGCATCCCCAAGTAGAGATAACATTGATGAATACCGTGAAATGAAAAAAGAAATTGATGAAGCTGTAGGAAATATTAATGGCAGGTTTGGTAATGAAGAATGGACTCCGGTTATGTATTTCTCTAGGAAAATGACACAAAAATCACTTCTTGCATATTATAAGGCTGCTGATATTAGCCTTCTTACTCCATTGCGCGATGGTATGAACCTCATTGCTAAGGAATATGCTGCAAGTAAAGATGATAATGGAGTATTAATTTTGAGTGAATTTGCAGGTGCTGCGGAGGAGTTACAAGAGGCGCTTCTTGTGAATCCATTCAATATTCAAGAAACTGCAAATGTAATTAAAAATGCAGTTGAAATGCCAATGGAGGAAAAAAAACATAGATTCCAATCTCTTAAGAAAAAAGTCAAAGATCATGATGTTGAATGGTGGTTGGATCACTTCCTGAAAGAATGGGATAAAATATATGTCTGATTATCTTTTTAATCATCTTTTTCAGATTTTTGAGAAAATTAACAAAGCAGATGAAATCTTATTGTTCTTAGACTATGATGGTACTTTGGTTTCTTTTGAAAATAGACCACAGGATGTTGTTACTTCTAATGAGGTAAAAAAAGTATTATCTAATTTACTTCAACACCAAAATTTTACAGTTATAATTGTAACTGGAAGAACACTTTCTGAGATTAAAAAATTATTAGATATCGATGGATTATCATTTGCTGCTCTACATGGATTACAAATACAGTTATCAAATGGAAAGATTTATAAGTGGAAATCATCGAGTAATCTTCAAAAGGTTTTAGAAAACATAAAAGATCTAGCAGAAAAAAGATTTCAAAACGAAAAAGGAATTTTTCTTGAAGACAAAGAGTTTACTTTAGCGTTTCATTATCGCATGTTAGATGAAGAGAAGATAAAAGATGTTGTCTATAGGTTTATAGAAATCGTAAAAACTAAGGACACTGATAATAAATTAGATATACTACATGGATCAAAAGTAATTGAAATTAGACCAGTTGGATGGAATAAGGGAAAAGCCGTAGAATTGATATCATCTAATATTAATTCGAATAATACAATTATTATCTATATTGGTGATGATAACACTGATGAAGACGCCTTTCGTTATCTTAATAATCAGGGTATAACCATTTTCGTTTCAAATAATACAAATCGTTCAACAATAGCTAAATATTGGTTGAAAGACCCAGAAGAAGTTATCAATTTTCTTAAATCGTTATAATCCACATAGAATTTATTAATTCGTTTTTTTAATTAAACTTAAATATGATAATACCTATTAACAAAACTGAGGATGCGCTTAGGAGAAATAAATGGCTATTGTACCAGTTATATCTATAGAAAAATATCGGGAAATTGCCGGTGATGAAATTATTGAAGATATATTCAATGAAGCTTCGTCATTATCAGAAAAAACAGCGGTTCATATAAATTCAACATATCAAGGCGGAGGAGTTGCTGAGATCTTAAATCGTTTAATCATATTAATGAACGAATTAGGGATAAAAACAGACTGGCGAGTTCTACATGGTAATTTGGATTTTTTTACAATTACTAAAAAATTTCATAATGCTCTTCAAGGAGAAAAAATAAATTTATCGAGTAAAAAAAAGGAAATTTATTATATTAACAACGTAAACAATGCAATTTTTACTCATATAAACCATGATTTCGTTGTTATTCATGACCCTCAGCCCCTTCCAATAATTACTTGTTATAAAAAACAACAACCATGGATTTGGCGTTGCCATCTTGATATCTCTAAGCCTATGAAACAAATATGGGATTATCTGAAAATATTCATTCTCAAATATGATGCTATGGTTGTTTCAATGGATAAATTTAAAAAAAAAGACATTCCTGAAAGTACTATTCCTCAATATATAATACGCCCATCAATAGATCCTCTTAATCTTAAAAATCAGAGGATTTCTTCTTCTACTATCTCAAAATATATGTCAAAATCTGGAATAAATTATGATAAACCAATAATTTGTCAAGTATCACGATTCGATAAATGGAAAGACCCAAATGGAATGGTACAAATATTCAAGTTGCTTAAAAAAAAGGTTAATTGTCAATTAGTCTTAGTTGGTTCTATGGCAACAGATGATCCAGAAGGTCAAGAAATATTTGAGAATCTTGAGAAAATAATACAAGATGAAAAAGATATTCATCTTATTATTAATGCACCTGATATTGTAATAAACGCCTTGCAAAGAAAGGCTTCTGTAGTAATTCAAAAATCATTAAAGGAGGGATTTGCAATAACTGTTAGTGAGGCTCTTTGGAAAGGCACTCCAGTTGTTGCTTCAAATGTTGGTGGCATACCATCTCAGGTTATACACGGGAAAAATGGTTTTTTAATAAAACCTTTAGATTATAAGGGATTTTCAGAAAAAATTGCTTATCTTATAAAACATCCAAATATTGCAAAAAACATGGGAATATTTGGAAAAAACTATGTTAAAAACAATTTTTTAATAACAAGACATTTATTGGATTATATAAAACTAATGAAAAAAACCATGTAAAGAAAGATAATTATTTTTCTAATAATTTTCTAAATATTTAAAATGTTTTATTGATAGGTTCTTTTTCTATAATTATTACATCTTGTACAGGAGAAATATTTTCAAAAGGTAAAATAATTCTACCTTGATTATTTTTTTCATAATTATTAATATCAATTTCCTTTGACGGTTTTAATAATAAGTAGTTAATTTCTCCAGATTTCCTATCCACGAGAGATTTTTTAACGATCCCAATAGTAATACCCTCTTCACTTATCACAGTTTTTCCAATTAATTCTTTTTTTGATAAATCCATTTTATCATTTTATTAATTAGATTTCTTTTTTAATTGTTTTGGTAATATTAATTTATAAAACAAACTTAAAAATTTTACATGATTTTAATATCATGAAATTAAAAATCATAAATTTATTATAAGATAAACTCGTTCAAAATCACATAAAAATGGGATATCATAAAAGGTTTTATTTGTCCAAAATGTGGTAAACGCACAAAGATAAAAAAAGAGTTAGAACCAGGAAAATATCAACTTGTTTTGCTCTGAATGTGATTTCCAATACCGTATTCTACCAAAAGATGAGTGAAAAAGAGGTTTTATTTAGCAGATAAATAGTTTATTTTTTATTAATCAAAATATATAGTGAATTTTTATCTTCTGTAAAATAAAATCGAAAAAATTTATGATTTTTTTCATGTTGAGATAATAGGTATGCAGGGGACGAGACTTGAATACACTTTTACAGGAAAAAAATAGATTTTTGCCTCGGTTGAATAAAAATAACTATATGACTTTATCCATAAAGATATTTGCACATTGAAAAAGTAGAAACTTTTATGGTGGTAAATAATACACTTGACGTTGAGTAGATAATGACTGTCACCGTAAATCAATTAAATCATTTCATTCTTAAAAAACAACACTTAACAGATGACTTCAGGACTGATAATATTGTTCAAATAGTCAGAGATATAGGTGGATTGCATGCTACAGGTTCAACTACGCCTTATTTATCATTGTTTTCAAGGATGAAAAATTTCACAAGAGAAAAATTAGATGAAGAACTCTATATAAAAAAGACTCTTGGTAAGATTCGCTGCGTTAGAAAAACTATTTATGTTATTCCAAAAGAGCGAATTCCCATCGCGTTCAATGCCACCAAGAAGATGGTTGCAAGTATCTCAGAACCGCATCTTTTTAAATATTTGGGAGTAACGCAGAAAGAGTATGAAACTACTTCAAAAGCGATAATGGAAATCGTCAAGAAAAGGGGAATGACAGCAAAGGAAATTAAAGAGGAAATAGGGATATCAACAAATATTTCAGGTATTGTAAATCTAATGTGCGACCAAGGGCTATTGATACGTGGAAAACCACAAAAAGGATGGAAAAGCAATATTCATACATACTATCTGTTTCATGATTTTTTTCCAAATATGGATTTAAATTTGGTAGATGAAATAGAATCAATGAAATCTGTTGTCAAACAATATCTCACTTCTTTTGGACCCGCAACTGAAAACGATGTAACTTGGTGGACAGGATTTCCCAAAGGACAAATCAGACAGATATTGGAAAGTTTTAAAAAAGATGTAACTCAGGTTGAAATTACAGGGTTGAAGGACTTTTATATTATGCTATCTTCTGATGAAAAACTCTTAAAATCCATGAAGATTCCAAAAAAATCAGTAATAAATCTACTACCTAATCTTGATCCATATTTGATGGGATATAAAGACCGTTTGAGGTACCTTTATCAAGAACATAATAACTACGTTTTTGATCGTTCTGGCAATGCAACAAATACGATTTTGATGGATGGTAGAATCATAGGAATATGGGATTTTATTGAACCATTCGTTAAGTTATTCTTATTTGTAAATGTTGAATCATGTAGTTTAGATGAAATTTATTGTAAGACAAAGAGCATTGGAGCATTTATTTCTGGTAAACAAGTTACAATAAAAAAATGCAATTCTATGATTCCTCTTACACAAAGAACTGCTGGAGGATTCATGTCACCTTTGAAATATTCCTAAAAACCATATATTCTTTTGTTATACTCTCATCTATTAGACAATACGAGATTTTAATATGATTTTACCGGTAAAAATAACTTTTAAAGTTAATGTGGAAAGGAAAATTGAATCGCATCTCTAGACGGAGTTAGGTAGAATAAACATTATTCAAAGAAATGGTAAATTTGTTTATAGTTTTTCGCAAGTTCCATATTATAATTTTTTGTCTAAAATATAAATTAGATATAATTATGATAGAAAGAAAGATATATATTTAATTGAATTATTCTAACTATGTTATTCAGAGTGATAAATATAAAACGATATCTTTGCTCTGGATATTAAATAATAGACGGAATGTGGATGAGATGCACTATAGAGTTAATGTTATTAATGATAGATTTATAAAGAAGCTATTGAGTGCTAGTATTGTTTTTATAATGATACTTGCATCATTTGCCGTATTTTTTGTAGACACTGTAAAAGCGCAACCGCCGTCACCGAATGAAATAATTGTTACACCTTCAGCATATAATGTTACCGTGGGAGATACATTTAATATTCCTATTTATGTTAATGTGAGTTGGGAAATAGATAACGTCACTATCACTAATATCACATTTGAACCTGTAGGAAAACTAAACTATACAGCGACATCACAAGGTGATTTATTTTCTGGAGGACAATGGTTATCACCAGAAAGTCCTGGTAGTTGGCCAGGAGGGGGTATTTACAATAGCTCTGGTTATGCAAAGCCAATAGCTTGGAATAACACCGCTGTAAATAATACATATAATAAAACAGCTAACATAACATGGTATGCAAATAATGTAGGTGTTGTGTATATAAATATTACTGGAGTCACTTGTAATGATAGCGGAACTAATTATACAACAAATATTCTAAATGGAACAGTAACAGTTCACCCACAGGCACCCGCTACTTTTGATGCAACAACATTAACGGATACACAAATACGACTTAACTTTACCCATGGACAAGGTGCAAATAATATTGTGATCAGAAGATTAACTGGTATGGACCCTCCAATGAATATTACAGACGGAATTGAGGTATTCAATGGTACAGGTACCAGTTATGTAGATTCAAATCTTAATCCAGATACTACTTATTCATATTCGAGTTGGGGTTGGAATTCTTCGGAAAATCTTTATAGTTTCATGTATAATGCTACAGGCACAGCCACGTATCAAGGTGGACCAGGATGGTTTATACAGGAGCATTACTCAGATGTTGCTGATAGATACATAGAAAACAATACAGAAAAGAAATTCAACTTTTCCTTTGTTGCAGAAACAGGAGGACCAACCTCACGTTTACATAATCTAACAATAATCTTACCAGAAAATCTAACCTATGTTGGAAATAATGGAACAACAGTTCAAAATCAAGCAGACTTCACTGTATACAATACATCTAACATGATCACATGGGACGCTACAGATTATGCCAATGGCTTCCTTTATGATGGAACCAAGTATTTCTGGTTCAATGCAAGTGCTTTAGAACCTCTGGAACCTTTACAGTTCCAAATAAATGCATATAATAACTATAGTGAATACCAAACTTTTAATATGGCTGTTTTTGTCACTACGAACTTTTCATTCACTGGATCAATAAAAGACATTGATGGGAATGCAATTGAAGGAGCAACTGCCAATATAACAGTTTCTAGTTTTTCATCAGGTGGTCCTCCAGTAACTCTTGGGTATTTCACAGCTAATACAAATGCGACTGGTCAGTTTAACGTTACAGGGATACCTACAACTGAGGAAAATGTATCTGGCTTACAACAGGGGGGACCAATGGGGCCTGGTGGAGGTGGAGATTTATTCTATGCTCTCTCTGCTGAGAACTATGAACCTACAGACACCTACGCTATAAACATTTCCACAAGTCTACCATCTGTATCAATAGGCGAATTTGTAACCCTGTTAAATAATCCTGAGATTTTCCTAAAAACCGCTATATCTTTCAGAGTAAATACCACAGGACCTAACTATAACTGGAGTAGTAAGCAAATAGATAACTATACACCTAAAATCTTTCAGATAATGGTAAAGGATCTTAGATTAGGTTACCCTATAAAAGAGTTTTTCACCAATAGTTATGAAAAGATATTTTCAGTTCCCGCAGGTAGAAACTACTCATTAAGCATATTCCCTAGTCAATCATTTCCAGTAAGTGTTAGATTCTACAATATTACATCCACATGCGAAGGTAGTGGAGATTTCAACATAACTGGAGTAAATACAACTTGTACGCCTTACAATGGAACATATCTTGTTAACGTATCTATTAACGTAAGTTATAATCATAGATGGTTAAATGGATCCTTCAATGGTGTTTCAGAAATAGAGGATATGAGAGTTGTAGTGTATATAATGGAAGATCAAGACATGGTTTTTGAAAACTGGGCTTTGCCATTTAACTTAGCAAATGAATCCGGTGGAAATGACGATTCTTACAACACAGCAACTGGAGTTTATAATATTTCACTGCCAGCAACAATGGCTCCTTCCTATATAATGTTGAGAGCATACGCAAAAAACACATCAGGGATTTATTATATGGGGTCTCATATTATCAGTTCCTCTGGTGGAAATTTAAGTGAATCTATCTATAATTTCACTATGTCTCCACTAATTCAAGGAGGAATAAACAGATCAATTACTTCAAATAATGTTTCTAATAATTGGAGTGAAACTACCATTGTGAATACCACCGCTGTTCTATTTAATCTTGTTAACAGCACCGGCTGCCTACTTAGTAATGAAAATGCTTTTATTGAAGTAAAACGAGAACTAGAGGGCACTGATTATATGCAGATGATAGACGCTTCAAATGGACAATTTAATATATCGCTAATGCAAGGAGCAAGTCTCAAAAAATTAACGATTTATTCTCAACAATATGCTCCGATATCAACATATGTCAGTGCTGATGTCCTAAGTGGGATTACCAGTACAGATACAATCACTTGCTCTAATGGTATCTGTAACATTACAATGAGATCATTTGGTAACTTCGATCCTCTAGGAGACAAGGCGAATATGAGCTTTTCAATGGGGATGTATTCATCAAATAGTACATGTAATGTCCCCAATCCTCCAGCAATCTGTGATTTATGTGGTAGTCAAAACGAATCTGAGTTTTCACCATTTAATGCAATATTAAAGGGTGATGTTAATTTGATGATCAGCTGTGGGAATATATCGGTATATTATCTTAATGTCGATCTTCTTGCATCTGGTCCTCCAGATGCAGTTTTCACACAAAATGCTACTGAATCTCAAGGCGGTTTAGAAGCTGCGTGGAAGTTTGGTAGTCAAGGACCTGACATATATGATGCGGTATTAATGAAGATACCATATCCAGATAATCTAATAAATAAGACTATTAAGGTTTCTATCCCAGTTTTATATGACAATGAATTTAATGAGATATGGAATTCAAGCGTTAACACCACTGCAGATATTTCAACTGATTCACGTCTAAGCGGTTATGCAGATTATCTGAACACACCATATGAGGCGTACCTAAATGGATCAGGCGTAATTTGTAACGAATCAGATCCTACACTTAGCTCTGGCTTAGGTTACAAGGATAATACCGCAAATCAAACAATCTGGATTAAAATACCGCACTTTACTGGTGTTGGTACTCTTGTAGCAGGTGACACTCCTGATCCACCAACCAGCTTTACTGCTACAAAAAGTAGTACCAGTCAGATTAATCTAACGTGGACTCTGGGTGATAAATCAGATTACACACGAATCCAAAGAAATACTGGTAGCTATCCTAGCAGTATTAATTCTGGAACTAATGTATATAATAGTACCGGTACATCTAAATCTGATACAGGTTTATCTGCTGGTACTACATATTATTACTCTGCTTGGAGCTGGAACATTACTGAGGAACTTTGGAGTACAACATATGCTACTGCTAGTGCAACGACAGATTCCGAAGGTGGCGACGGAACACCACCTGGTGGAGTTATTGCTACCACCACAGATGATCCACCAACAATTTCTGATGTCTCTCATACACCAACAACTGTAACTAGCAAAGATACAGTAATAGTCTCAGCAACGGTTACTGATGACAATACCGTCTCTTCTGTACTCTTGTATTGGAATGATGGCTCTGAGCATAATAAATCTATGAGTGCAGTCGATAGTAATTACTCTACGACCTTTGGTCCATTCACTGAATTAACCACGGTGACCTATTGGATAAATGCAACTGACGACGCATCTCAGTCAACTGATTCCTCTACGAGTTCGTTCACGGTATCCTCCAATACATCCGGACCAACGATAACCATTGTAAATCCAGCTTCTGGATCAACAATATATGATACTACACCAATAATAAAAGCTTCTTATAGTAGTCTAAGTAGTATTATAGACACAGATAATGTAATATTAACTATTGATGGATCTAGTGTTAACGCTACTATAACATCATCATCAGTTACTTACATTCCCAGTACATCAATGATCTATGGAAGTCATACTATTAGTTTAATAGTATCAGATACTCTTGGAAATAATAATACAAAAGAATGGTCATTTACCATAGTAGAACCCGTTTCTATAGCAGAAAAAGAATTAGGAAATGTCACCAGCGGAGAAGAAAGAGAAATTATACCTGAAAACTCAGATGAAACCGGTATTGATGCTATTGACTTCACATTAGCATCTAATCTTACCGATGTAAAAATCTTCGTAGCGAAACTTAAAGCAAAACCAGAAGACGTAACTGATCTACCCTCAGATAAAACTCTCTACATATATCTACATATAAAGCTCACATCAGATGGAACTTCTTTGAACGATGAAGATGTCGAAATTTTGAAAATCAATTTCAAAGTTGAAAAAACATGGATAACTAGTAACAAAATCGATAAACAGAAAGTGACGTTGATGAGATATCATAACGGTGCATGGGAGGCCCTAATTACCAGTTATCTTAGTGAAGATGATACATATGTTTATTATGAAGCAGAGCTGTCAGGTCTTTCAAACTTTGCTGTAGTCGGAGCAACAATTGTCATTGAAGAAGAACCAGAGGGGGAATTACCAGTGCTATGGATAGTATTGATAATAATAGTAATTATAGTTATTATTATTGGTTTACTTTTTAAAGCAGGATATCTCTATATTGAAGAAGAAAAGCCAAAGAATGAAACCTCTAAAAAATCTAAGAATAATTTTCCTAAGACAAAAAAATAATAAATTAAACCATTTTTCTCTTTTCATTTTAGTAATTTGTTGAACTGAAATTAGAATATTCAATAGAGATTTTGATGCAAATTTGCTAGTAAAAAATACAGGATTCAATTGGAACTAAATTTTTGTTAACAGAGTATTAATCATGGAATTTTTCGAATTTCCGTTTTTATTCTTGGGTTATATTTAAATTAACAAATTACATATCAATATGATAGATAGTTTAAGGGAGGAAAATAATAATGACAACAAAATTAATTGGAATTTTTGTTTGCACGCTATTAATTGTAACTTCATTCCCTGCAAAGGGAATAGAACTGAAAATTGAGAATCTATCAGTTGAAAATAATATAGATAAAAATAAAGAAATCATAAATTACCCTTATTGGAATTACGACCGTCCAAGTTTTAATAATTATAAACTCAATAACGCAATTATCTCAGAATTGCACAAGGATGATACTCCCAGTACATTCGATCTAAGAAATGTTGATGGTAAAAACTATGTGACTTCAATTAAATGTCAGAGTGGTGGTACTTGCTGGGCTCACGCTATTTTTGCAGCAATGGAAGGCAATCTATTAATGACAAATAACTGGGAAAAAGCTGGGGAAATAGGGGAGCCAAATCTTGCTGAATATCATCTAGACTGGTGGAATGGATTTAATAAGTTTAACAATGACGACGATCCAGGTGGGGAAGGATTAACAGTTCATCATGGTGCTCATATCAAGATTGCTTCTGCATATTTTGCTAGAGGCGAAGGAGCTGTGTTTTCAGAAGATGCTAACGATGAAACTGAATATGATTATCCCTGGTATGAGAACCCTCCAAATCGATTTGATGAAAACTACCATCTTTACTATCCACGTCATATAGAAATTTATGATATCGGAGAGGATTTAAGCAATATTGATCTCATTAAAAACAAAATTATGACTCATGGCCCTATAAACATTTTATTTCGTATTGATTCAAAATTCATGGACGAAAATTACACCCATTATCAGCCGCCTAATAGTTCAGATTATCCAAATCATAATGTCGCGATTATCGGCTGGGACAATAATAAGATTACACCCGCACCAAATAAAGGAGCATGGCTTTGTAAAAACAGTTGGGGGAGTGATTGGGGTTTAAATGGATATTTCTGGATTTCTTATTATGATAAATATTGCTGCCATCATGACCCAGATGAATGGACAGCTACCTTCCAGGAGGTTGAACCCATGCCCTATAAACATATCTATTATCATGATTATCATGGCTGGCAAGATACTTTAACAATTAGTAACGAAGCATTCAATGTTTTTACTTCTCAGGATAATGAAGTTTTGAAAGCTATAAGTTTCTATACTTGTTCTAATAATGTAGATTTTGTTGTTCGAATTTATGATGACTTTGAAGAAGGTGAATTAAAAGGGGAACTTTCAAATTTATCTGGAAATATAGAGACCATGGGATTTCATACATATGAACTTAATCAACCTGTTAATCTGATTTATAACGATCAATTCTATATCTATCTTAAACTCTCTGAAGGTGGAATTCCTTTCGATCGAACACATGATGTCTGGGGGAACACTATCGAATCAATCTCCCACCCTGGTGAAAGTTATTATTATCAAGATACTTGGAATGATCTTTACGACTATAATAACACTGCAAATTTCTGCATTAAAGGATTGGTATCAAAAACCTCTGATTTAGAATGTGATAAAAATATTAATTGGTTAAAAGTAAAACCAGGTTCTATATTATCTGATAATTTTTCTATTGAAAATATTGGTGAGTCTTTTTCAAAGCTAAATTGGAAGATAAGTGAACATCCGGATTGGGGTACATGGACTTTTTCACAAAATGAAGGGACCAAATTATATCCTGAATCAGAGCCCTTTATTGTTGAGTTATCAGTGGTGGCTCCAAATGAGGGGAATAAGAAATTTACTGGAGAAATAAAAATTGTCAATAAAGATGATTTAAGTGACTATGAAATAATACCAATTACATTAAAAACACCTAGAAATAGAGCAAACAACAGACCATTTCTCAGTTTATTTAATAATTTCAATAACTTTTTCCCAGTCCTAAAAATACTATTGTAACGACTAGGATAAAAACAATTAACCCTTCTCTTCTTTTTTTATTCCTTTACAAACATTTAAATTAAAATATTTTTATTTTTTTAGCAATGATGAATAAATAGAGATATTTTCTTGTTTAATTAATATTTATAGACATAATAATATAATAAAATGCAGGGGACGAGATTTGAACTCGCGGACCTCTACAGGACAAGGCCCTCAACCTTGCGCCGTTGACCAGGCTTGGCTACCCCTGCAAACGAAAGAGAGCCTCAAAATAATAAAAACAATATTTATCTTTTCTGGTAAATATCATATTTTATTTAAATCCATACCACAAATATTACTCAATTCTTTATGAAGGGAAACAAGACGAGTTGCATACTCATTATGACCTTCAAGCAAAGCTCTTTCGACCTCGCTCTCAATAGTTTGCTTTTTATTATTTTCAATCAAACTATCTGCATGACAAATTATTTTTTCTTCTAATGTTTTAGGAACAAAATCCCTTGCTGGAAGACCAAGTCTTTTTGCTTCATCAGCTGGAAGGCCAGCACCTATATGCGTTTCAATAATTCGAATAATTTTTTCAGAAAGTCCTAGTTTCTTGGCTATTTCTGCTCCTTCGATAATATGACGTATGCCATGTGTTTTTGATCGGCCAATATCATGTAGAAGTGCACTTGCTTCAACAAGCCGAACATCAGCTCCTGCCTTCTTTGCAATTTTTATTGCTATATCTCTAACAGCCTTACAGTGATCAATTACCTCTCTTGAACAACCAAACTCTTTTAACAAATTAATACATGTTTTTGGATCTGGTATTGGTCTCATATGACATCTATCTTAAACTAGATTTGACTTTTTTTCCCTTATCAGATGGTAGAATTTGTATTTTTCCATCAAATTTCCTATTAATCCATTTACCATCAAGGTATCTATCTAAAAAAATTGCAAGAGCTGCAACCTCAGAATGTGGTTGATTTCCAATTGAGATATTGAAATCTGCATTCTTATAAACATAAGGTGGGACTTTTTCTGCTCCTACAATTATTAACAAATCTTTTTCTTTATCAATTTTTTTTATTGAATTCTCTAACTCATCTCCATACATAGTTAGATGAACAATTGTTCCATCCCATTTTTTAATTACTTTTTTTTTATCTATTCCAGTTTCAATTTTAAAATTTCCACCGAAACGATAACAGGTTGAATTAATTGATTCTTCAATTCTTTTATCAATAGAATCAATTAAAATTTTATCTGCACCAAAGGCACGCGCAACAAGCGCAACATGAGTTGTAATCCGTTTATCACGGCTAATTCTATGACCAATCCGTAAAATAGTTATCATTTAAAAACAAAAAATAAAATCACAAGTCATTATAAATTATTTTTTTAGCTAGGTTTAAATCCTTCACTGAAAGTTCCATCAATATTTTGAACTAAGACAGAGGCTCCTTTTTCTTTTGCAATTTTTTTTGCTTCTTTTATAGCATTTTGTTTTTTTCTATGATGACTATAAATCTTACCATGACTTCTAACAGCCCAATCTCCACGAACTTGACCAGGTTGAGGTTTACTTACAACATAAATTACATTTGCTGGTTTTCTATGATCCTCCTTTTTTTCGATTTTTACGTCAATAATAAGTTTATCAACCTTCTTGTCAATTTCTGTAATAGGTTTTTCAGCTCTTGTTTTATGAAGTTTATCAACCTTTTCTTCAATTAATGATATATCTCTCCATATTCTCTGATCAGATTCATAAGGTTCTTGAGAAATTGAATATTTTTTTGATCTAGCTTTGCCAGTTTGAAGGGTTTCATGGTACTCTGCCAAAGGTTTATCTTCTGTTTCTTCTTCAGTTTCAAGACCTTCCTCTATTTCGGTTACTTCTTCTAAATTTTCCTGAATGTCCTCCTCGGGTTTTGTTTCTTCAGTTTTCTTTGATTTACTAAATAATCTCCATTTTATCATTTGATAAAATCCCCCAAATAATGATATTAACTATATTTGTTAATTCTAATTTGTTGATAAATCTTTTCTTTATTTAAATAAAAAATATAGAAAATAGCAAAAGATTTAGATAAAAGATGCTTGAAATTTGTAAATAAAGGTTTTATTATCAGTTTGTTGTGATACCATTTTAAAAATAAACTAGTAGAAAGGGAAAATGTTTTATTTTTTCTTTTTAAACACCAAATATAAAACCAATAATCTGCTAATCAAAGCAATTATTTTTAAAGCAGGTATTTCTATGCTAATCGTGTTTTTTTGTATCTTGATTGCTGGGTATAATTAGTGAACTTTTGGGATTTTCACCATCTTTTTTTATGGTTACACCTTGTGGTGAAAATACAATATCATTATTTTGATTATCATATGTTTCTTCTAAAGAATCAACAAATCCAATAATTAATGGTTCATCTTTTTGCAGAGAAGCAATTATTAGATCCCCTCTTTCATTTTTTATTGAATCAAGATTAATATCAGGTTAATCTCTGATTGTATATGCATTGAGGGATATTACCCCCATCATCAAAAAGGTAGGCTTATCACCAGAAAATTACCAGTTTTCCAAATTTTTTTTAATTTAGTCATATTTTAAATCCTCAACACCTATGATAACCCTTGAAATTTATATCTTGTCAGAAAATGTAAGGTAAAAACCTTACAAAACAAAATA
>CAYFVP010000014.1:0-16760 GCA_964346655.1 uncultured Thermoplasmatales archaeon | reverse complement strand
CATTTTTAATAAAGAAAAAATAAAATTATAAAGTAGTAAGTTATTCATTATTGCATGGACTTGGAGGGGATAATAGAGAAGATACCATCAACAGAAAAAATATTGGGAGTTATTTGGATTACTAGTTGGATATGTGCAATATGGGCATATCATCTTCAATTTTTTTTAACAGGATTATTCTGTTTGTTTTTAATTTTTATTATAGTAGGACGTTTTGAAAAAAAAGAAGAAAAGCAAATTCCAAAACCACCAGCGCTTTTTGCCATGGATAAAAGTACCAAAACATTAACTGTTCAAAAAATATATGAAGACGATTTAAAATGGGAGCAGCATGAAATTTGTTCAGGTTCTGCAAATCTTCCAAACGGACCAATTAAAGAAGGGGATAAGATCACAAATTGCAAAGGAAATATAGCTATTCGTCATATTCCATCAAATATTCTTGTAGGTGGATTTAATTTCGAAAATTAAAAAAAAATATACATGAGTAAAGATTTGCAAAAATAGATATTAAAAAATGATACCCTTATCGGAGGAATATTTTTAGTTTTAGGACTGATAATAGTAATAATTACATTATCTGGATTTCTTACTGGTGAACTTTATTTTTGGGAAGAATCAATTTTATATTTTATTATCGGATTTATTCCTATTATCATTGGCATTTATTACATTTATAAAGGGAGTAAGAAAAAGAAATAAAATATTGACCACATATTTTAAAAAATTACACTTTTTTATAAATTATATAAGAAATATTCATTTTATAACTTTTGTTGTATTATTCTGTAATATTTTATTACAAAGAATATTTATTAGGTTCAAAAAATTTTGTTGATGTTTTTATTGTGAGGTAGTAAATATTTTGGGAGGATGGAATAATTGAGAAAAAAAACAATAGTTGCGATGCTATTAATAATCATCTCTTTAGTCAACCCTTTAGTAAACGCATTAAATATAAAAATTAGCAAGAATTTATCGGCAGAAAATATTGAAATTGATTCTTTTTTTATACAATTAACAAAAGATCAATTTACAAAAATTAATAATTATTTAGATAATATTATTGATTTAAATCTAAAAAATGAAGCTAGAAATATTCTAAACCAAATTATTACATCGGATAGCAAATTAGATTTAAAAGCCTTTCACAATTTATCAAAACATTATTTTGATGTTCTATCAAACATAATTTTAACAGAAGAAAACGTAACAAATATTTGTAAAATATGTAAACCACCTGAAACCAATACTTCTTTTTTACCAGTAGGTAAATCGGTAGGTACAAGTACCATTTTTGAACCTCCCTATTCAGATTGTTATTCTTGGGGAAAAGGAGTCAACTGGATAGATGAATATTCACATGGCTGTAATAAATATTCTGGTGCAATTGGTGCATATACAAAAGCATTTATCGGTGGTGCCACAGCTGAAGCAATGCAAAAACTACACTTTTATGTTGGTAGAACAAAAACCGTATACATCAATGCAAAAATTATTCGAACAGGAGGTAAATCTACCTTTGGTTTATCAGCCTTTGCAGGAACAGAAAAGACTTGGTCCTGGGATGATTTCAAGAATAATTATCACAGAGCAGATGTTGATCCATGGTGGAGCTGGGAAGATATAATCCTAAAAATTATTGATCTTGTAACATTTATTATTGGTTTTGCTCCTAAGAGCATTTTAGAAGCAATTATTCTTTTAAATAATGTTTTTGATTTTATTGAGCTTTTTAATCATATGAATAATTTGCTTGAAAATGAGAATGCAGAAATTCTTAATATTTCATTTAGTTTTTCAGCTAGTTCTGGTTATCATACAATTTGGGTTGGTTTAAGGGCAACAACTTCTGCATTCCTTGCTGGTTTTGCATCTGCTGTAACCATGGGTCAGGTAACAAATATTACTATTGATGGTATAGCAGCACCTAATTCGCCCATTTTATCAGGTCCCTCGACTGCTACAATCAATGATAATTTAGATTTTTGTGCCCATTGTTATGATCCAAATTCCGATAAAATTAGATATTTTTTTGATTGGGGTGATGGAACTAATTCAGGTTGGACAGATTATCTTCCAAGTGGATCAAATGTTTATAAATCCCATATTTATGAAAAGAAAGGAACTTATGAACTTAAGGTAATTGTTGAAGATATTGACAGAATGAAATCATGTTGTGTAAAGGAGATATACATCACTAAACCTAGATTTCTATCAAATAATAAAATATTTAATCAAGCTTTGATTCAAAAATTGATTTTGGCTTTAAAGTCTAGATTCTGACTCTAAATTCTTATGTTATAAGGAGAGTAGAAATCTTTCCAAAATTGGAAATTGTTTAAAAAAATTCAAAATTAAATTATTGATTGCTACTCTGCTTCTTGGCATAGTTACAGTTAGTCATATATAGTTGTTACATTTTGGGTTGGTGCAAAGTGATATCCTTAAAATATTATATTTTTGTAAGAGTAGATTCGTAAATATTATTTCTGAATAAACCATTATGGTAAGTGTATTTAATTTGGAGTAAAAATTAATGGGACTATTAAAGAGTTGGAAAGAAAAAAGAAAACTTAAACGCTACATGAAAAAAACACCTGAAGAGGAATACGAAATATATAAAAGACGACTTCTCAGAGGTGAATCAGAAGAATCTGCTCGTGCAGGTCTTAAACAATTAAAAAAAATAAAAAAGTAATTTTTCAGTAATTATATGATAATAATATTTTCAATGTTTAAATTTAAAACCTTGTATTATTATTTTTTCCTTTATTTTTAATACCATTTATAATAATTACAGAAAATATTATAAGGAAGCATTAATATAATATTTTAATAGAATTTTTCGGTAATGTGGATGGGAAGACTTCAAATTGGTTTAAGTTGGTTACAGATGGGGGAAAAAAAGAAAAAAGTATTGTTCGGAAGTATAAGTATTACATCTGCAGTTATTTTAGTTGTTTCAGTAGTGAGTCTATCTTTATTTGTTGATTCTGAAGCCCCTAATAGAAATCAAAAAGAAATAAATCCCTGGGACATTATTGTTCCTGATGATTTTGATGCTATTCAAGAGGCAGTCGACCATGCAGCACCTGGTGACCGTATCTTAGTTAAACAGGGAACTTATATATCCACACGCAGGTTTTTTTCATATCCTTTAACTATTGATAAAGCTGATTTAACTATTTGTGGAGAAAATAAAAGTTCAACAATTATTTCTGGACGCAGTATTAAATGTCCTGTTTATATTAAAGCTGATAGGGTAAATTTCACTGGTTTTACAATTAAAGAAAATGGCGTAAATGGTAGCTTATTGCAAGTTTCTTCAGATAAATGTATTATTTCAAACAATATTTTTATCTCAAATGATTTTTTTGATGGAACAGAATACGGAATTGTCTTTTATAACTCTCATGAAAATACTGTTTTTAATAACATTATAACAGATGCAGATAGAGGCCTTGAAATAAGAGGTGCAAATGATAATTATATTTTTAATAATACGTTTGAAGGAAATGATATTGGAGTAGATATTGGTGGTATTTATTCAATTAATTTTTTACGGAGATTATTTGATAGATCTTATTCTACGCCCAGTATCAACAATATTATTAAAAATAATACTTTTACTAACAATAAACAAGGAATTGCAATTGGTTCTTCTATGAATAACCAGATTTTGAATAATTATCTTGATTCAAAGGGAAGATATGGCCTTATTTTGTCAAGATGCTCAAATTGTATTATCAATAATAATAAATTTATCAACGATGGTCTTGAAATTTGGGGTAAGGATATTGATCATTATATACATGAAATAATAGGTAATACTATTAATGGAAAACCTCTTTATTATTATAAAAATAAAAACAGTTTTAAGGTTCCTACTGACGCAGGTCAAATAATACTTGTTAATTGTAATGATGTAACAATTGAAAAAACAAAAATATCTAGAACAACTACTGCCGTTTTAATTGTTTATTCAAGGAATGTTAGAGTTAGAGAAAACGAGTTTTCTTCAAATTTTAGAGGAATATATCTTTATTATTCAACTCTTTGCTCGATTTATTATAATAATTTTATCAATAATTCCAATCATGCCTATTTTATATCTTATGGTATTTTAAATTCACGTAAGAATATCTGGAGCAGAAATTACTGGGATAATTGGCTTGGAACTATAAGTTTTATTTTTTCGTTTACAAATAAACGAATAAAAGGTAGAATATATTTAAGATGGCCCTTTAATATAATTGACCCACTTTCTATTGGACTTAGGACAACAAATGTTGATAGACGTCCGTTAAGAAAACCTCTTATCTTATAATCTTTTAAAATAATTATTTAATTCTCATCCAGATTTCGCAACCCTCTAATGGAATTAGCAATCTGGTACTAGTAAATTTAAATGTTCCTGCAACAACATTTCCGCTTTTTTGTGGATACTCTATCATTGATCGTATGCCTTCATTTTTTATGTTTCCAAAGCCACTAGATATCTCGCCAATCTCATCTTTTACAATCGGGAACCATTCAACGCCATTGTAGCACCAAATTTCACCACCTAATGTTTCAGGTTCCAATAAATTAACAAGTCTACAATTTACTGTACCAACCCATAAAATATTGTCAGATGTTACAATCATAGACCATGCATATTTATTCAAACGATTTCCAAAACCATTGTATTTTACATCTGTTGGTTTAACTCCGGGTACGTCATCTCCGATTACAGGTGTCCACTTAACACCATCAAATTTCCAGATTTCAAAGCCTTTGTCGTGTAATAAATTTGTAGCTGTTCCAACATAGAGTTCATTATTGTAAACAACCATTGTCCTAATTCCATAGTTTTCTGGTTCGCCAAACCCATCTCCATTTGGAAGTTGCATCTTTTCCCATTTTTTGCCTTCAATTGTACGCCATAACTGACATCCCATACCTTTAGAGCTTCCTAATCTATAGCAAGAATTAAAGGTTCCCACATAAAGTTGGTCTTGAAATACTTCCATACTCCAAACATAGGTATTTGTAACTCCTTCATCAATATCATCATTTGTCATAAAAGATTTGAATCCATCGTCAACAACCTGTTCCCAACGTAATCCATCCTCTGATCTCCAAATTTCAACTCCACCATTTAAAGAAAAATCAAAATTTATTGTTCCTGCATAGAGGTATCCATTGAATTCTTTAAATTGAAAAATTCCAATATTATCTGAATTTCCAAATCCACCGTCTACAAAAGAAGCATTATTTCCTACTATCTGCTCCCATCTTTCTCCATCATATCGCCAAATTTCACCACCTAATCGGTTAGGATCTTGAGTGTCTCCTATGGGAGTGGTACATGTTCCAACATACAATTTGCCTTTATACTCATAAATTGTTGCAGCAAGACTATTAAAATTTGAGTTAAATCCTGATTTCATTTTTGAATCTGAACTATCCCCAACTATTTGGGTTAAGGTGTCTTGCATGTAGTTATATTTCCAAATCTCACAACCTTCACTTGCACCCATTGCTAAATGTACAAAACTTCTCATGTTCTGATTTGGAAGTAAATGTTTAAGAAAATATATTATTTTAAAAAGAAGATTTCGATTTAAGAATCGTGGAAGTAGATTTGGTATAAATTTAGATAAATCTTTGAATAATTCAGGAAAAAGCTTTGGGAATTTTACATTCTGTGTTCCAATATATAGTTCATCCTTGTAAACTGCCATCCCTCTTGTACCAATATTTGTATCTTTATTAAAACCATTATTTGTTATTATTTTCCAAATACTGTTATAAGATTCTGTATTTTCAATTACTGATTTGTTATTTTTTTGTAAATTTGTCTGTAGGAAATCTGCTTGAACATTGAGTGTTGGTATTATAATTAATAGTGTAACTATAATTGGTAAAAGTATATTTGATTTCGTTTTGTTTGAAAATGAAATAAATGTTTTCATAATTTTTTAACCCTTATTCATTAAAAATAATTAAAAACAAGTATTTTACTTTTTCTAATATATTTAGAAAAATTTATATTTTATCATAATAAATAGCTATACTAGTTTTATACAATAACTGGATATCCAAGGGCTATCCAAGTATCAATTCCACCTTGCAAAAATAATATTTTTCCATATACTTTATTAACTAGTCTTTCACAAAAATCGATACTTTTGGTTCCATCGATATCATAAACTAGTAAATCATCTGTTGTATTGTAAAAAGACTCTGGATGGGTATCCCAAATTGCACCAAGAAGATGGTTTTTATCGTAATTACATTTACATCCTCTAATATCAATTATTGTAAGGTCTTTTGTAGTTGTATTGATAAATTCATAGGCATCTTTTGATGAAATCATATTAAAACTTGTAGTTAAAACTAAATTGTTTGAACCTGTTTGATCAGATAAAACATTATAATATACAAAGAAACTAGCAGCTATTAAAATTATAACAATTAAGATAATTAAAAAAATTTTTTCAAGAGGTTTTCCCTTTTTTTCATCTGGTATTGGGTTTTCATCCATATTTTTAATAATAGAAATTCATATTATTAATATTATTTGTAAGCACAAATCAGGCAAAAATTGCTTTATATTACATTTTTTACCTGTAAAAAAAATAATAATTTAATAGAAATATTAAAAAATTATATATTAAAAAAATTTTTATAATATTTATTTATTTGCTAAAAATCCAGGTTTGAAATTTGTAAATTTCATCACAAACAAAAGGGGAACAATTATGAATAAGAAACTGTTTATTTTATTTTCAATAACAGTGCTTTTAAATGGATCATTTGTTAGTGCATTACAGATTACTAATTTTGAAAAAACTGAGCAATTAAATTCGTTTACACTTGATGATTTTGATCCATTGGTTGATATTTTTATAACAATAGATATACTTGCTATAAGAGCCCTTGATAAAATTGAACTTTTTTCTGATCCTGATTTCTTTGTTAAGATATATATAAACCAAGAAGAATTCATCAGTCCAGTTTGGCACAATACAGCTTATTTGTATAACTGTTGGAGCATTACAAAAAACGTAACTGATAATATCGAAATAGTTGAAATTTCAATTGAACTTTGGGATTGGAATAAATATATACCTAAAAAATGTGACATAAGTGGAGATGCTAATTGGTTGGGAAAAGGTTACACAGTTGACCTTTTATATAATTTAAAAACAGGACTTTGGTATGGCGATGACTACAATGTTGGAGATCCAAGTGGTTATGGAAGATTATGTGGGTGTGATGATGGTAGCATTTACAAAGATGAAAACGACTGTGAATTATATTTTGACATATATCAAAATGATTATGATAATGACGGCCTGCCGTACTGGATTGAAACAAATGTTTATAAAACAGATCCAGAAACAAGTAATCTTGGTGAAGATAAAGACAGTGACGGTGTACCCATTGAATGGGAGCATAAATGGGGATTTAATCCTTTAATCTGGGAAGATCACAATAATTATGATTCAGATGGTGATAGTTTAAATAATACTGAAGAGTATCTAGCATCAAGTTATGGAACTGATCCTTATAGAAAAGATCTTTTTTTAGAAATGGATTTCATGGAGGATAACTCCACAGGTCAGAAGATAGCTGTTCCTGATTCAACTTTTGAACTTATGAAAAAACCATTTCACCGACGTAATATTGTATTTCATATTGAATTTAAGGGAGATTATGGCGGCGAACTTCTTCCCTTTGATAATTACACTGAGACTAAAGAGTTATTTAAAATATATAATGATTATTTTATTCATAATAAAGCAAACAATTGGAGACGTGGTGTTTTTCATTATGGAATAGTTGTATACAGATGCTCACCAAGTATGGCTTTTAGTGGGGATGTATACCCCTATCTTGGGTATTTCCCAGGAACAAATAGTTTTGTTATTTCTTATAATATGGTCCTATATTATTTAGATAAATTTTATGGTTTAAAAAGCCTAGATTATTTATATGCTGCAAATTTTGTTCATGAAATGGGGCATAACTTTGGTTTGAGATGGGGAAAGCCGTTTGGTGTTGACCTTAACAGGGGCAGGTATCCATGGCAGTTTAATTTTTGGTTTTTTGGTAGATATAGAAGCATTATGAACTATAGATATGTATTCAATATTTTTGATTATTCAGATGGCTCTCATGGTTTTAATGATCACGACGACTGGGAAAAACTTGATTTTTCCTTTTTTGAAATCCCAAATAAACTAATATTTAAAGAGCTATAAATAATTAATATTAATCTTTTTTACTAAGTTTTATTGTATATATAGCCCTCCATTTACATTGATTGTTTCACCTGTAATATAACTAGACAAGTTTGAAGCCAAAAATAAACATGTATTTGCCACATCTTCAGGAGTTCCTAGGCGTTTTAAGGGTATTTCTTTTATTCTTTCATTTCTCATTTCTTCTGTGTAATTTGCCAGTAAATCTGTGTCAATTGTACCTGGGGCAACAGCATTTACATTGATTTTTTTATCAGCAAGTTCAAGTGCAAGGCTTTTCATAAGACCAAGTATTCCTGCTTTAGAACTTGCATAATCTGCTCCATGGGTTGAGCCTTTTAAAGCCAGTTGTGAAGAAATAAAAATTATTTTACTTCCCTCTTTCATGTAGGGAAGTGCTTGCTTACATAGATTAAAACACCCTGTTAGATTTATTGAAAGAACTTCATTCCATTTTTCATAAGAGATATTCTGAAAATATGATCTATTGTAGATACCTGCATTATTTACTAAAATGTCAATTTTTCCGGTTTTTTGAGTAAAAGATTTAACAATTCTTTTCACTTCTTCTGGTTTTGATATATCGCCTTTTAAAAGAACTCCATTCCCACCTTTTCTTTTGATATATTCTAGTGTTTCCTTTGCCTCTGTTTCTTTTGACACATAGTTTATTCCAACAAGACAACCATTTTCTGCAAATTTTATTGCAATACCTTTACCTATTCCTCGTGATGCACCTGTAATAAGTGCATATTTATTTTTTAACATAGTAAAAATAGATATTTAGATAAAAGTAAAAAATTTATTGATAAAAAGAAAAAAAGAAAAAGATTTGGGTATTTTTATTGACAAATCATTTTATAGAGAATTGAAAACCGGCAGAAAAATTCTTTGAAAAGTTGTAACAGGCTATTCATCGCTATTTTGTTTCTTGGCATTTGAACTTCAAATGTTCCCCAATCACTTTCTACACCATATATATCTTTTGCCTTAACTTCAATAGTAAAATCTCCTTCATCATTCCATATATGGCCTTCATAACAGGGAGCTCCTGAAGGTTTAGGTGATGTCCAATCTGTTGTCTCTCCATCACCCCATTTTATAAAGTATGAGATATCGTTTCCATCGGGATCTGTTGAGGTAAATGTATATGTGTAAAATTTACCTACATCTCCTTTATTTGAACCTTCTATCTCTGGAATACTTGGTGCATTATTTTCAACAATTGTAATTGGATATATATCAGACCAATCGCTTTCATAATCGTGTTCATCTTTGGCTTTTGCTTTCATATCAAAATCACTAACTGAAGTCCAGGTATGGCTAATAATAGCCTCTTCACCGCTCTCATAGGGGCCTGCCCAAACTTCAAAATTTCCATCTCCCCAGTCTATGTAATAGTAAACATTATGTTCATCAGGGTCAGTTGTTTCAAAGGAAAAATCATATTCAACATTTACTGCACCTTCTGTAGGTCCATATATTACAGGTATATCTGGTGGATCATTAAATAAGGCATCTAATCCCCCTGAATAACAGGAAAGTTTTCCATCTCTACCACCTGCTACCATCTCCATGGAATCATCATCAGTAACATCTGGAATTGCTGCAATTGAATCTACTGGTTGTCCATGGTTTAATTTATGAACTTCGGTTCCATCAACTCCATCAAGGAAATAACAATAGTTAGAGCTATATAGCGTTCCAACAAAGACATCATCTAATCCATCTCCACTAATATCTGTTGTCCTTGCTACATTCCATGGTTGATCTGCTACAGAATAAGTCCAAATAAATTCACCAGTTTTTCCGCTCATGAGTTGAGTTACCTTTACACTACTATGGCCAATAACTATATCAGGATGGCCATCGTCATTTACATCATTTAATTTTGCAAATCTGGTAATTATCGAGCTTCCTGGTGAATTAGAATATTCCTGATTTCCATCTGTTGCATCAAGTCCATAGACATTGCCTCCTGCTAAAAAGTCACCTACTATTACATCTTTTATTCCATCGTCAGTAATATCACCAATTTGTTCTAGTGCCCAAACTGATGAGCCAGATACAGTAAACGACCACTCTTGGCTACCTGTTTCACCATCAAGACCATAGGCATAACCTTGGGTTTCAGCATTATTTGAAGCACCGGCAAGCACATCTGGTTGACCATCACCTGTGAAGTCCTCAACTCCAATAACTGAAAATCCAGGTCCGCCTAAAGGGTACTCCCAAATTGAACTGCCGTCTTCACCATCTAAACAATATATTCTCTTGGGACCTGTATCTGAACCGTCATCTCCAGTTGCTGCCAAAACATCAGCATGTCCATCATCGTTATAATCATAAGTACTATTGACTTGATAAACCCATCCTCCATCGCCATATTCATGTGTGTCATGTGTCCAAATTCCATCTCCATCTTTACCAGATATACATCGAATTAAACGAGCACCTCCTGTAGCACCAACCACAACATCTTCATAACCATCATTATCAACGTCCTCAATGATATCTAGTCCATGTTGAGAATAGATATCACCTGCGTATATTTGGTGCTCCCATAAAATAATACCTTGCCCAACTGCTGCTCCATCAAAACACCGTACATAATCATCTTCAGAACACACTATAACATCATCAATATCATCACCATTTATATCCTGAATTGATTTTATTGCTTTCGGGCTGGGATCATATATGGTAAGTATATATTGCCATATTAATTCACCAATTTCCCAGTCTTCTTTTTCTGATTTTTTTAATTCATTATCAAATAATGTTCGGGCTTTTTCTTGGGCATCAGGATAATATAAGTCAAGATAAATCTGTGCAGATATGTCGTCAACAGAATAAAAATTTTCATTATTTTGCAAATTATTAATTTTAGTTTTTACATCAACTGAAGTTGTATTTCCACTAGCTCCAAAACTACTTAGAAACAAAATTCCTACGATTATACATGCTATTTTTTTCATTTATAGCCTCCTCCGAGTAGAATATATGATGTATTATTATAATTTAAAATTTTCTAACATAAATTATAATTTTTTCAAAAATATTAATTATAAAAATTTATAACATACAATTTTTTAGAAATTTCCTGTTAAATTTTTAATTTATTAATAAGAAAGTTAAAGAATATATAATAAGATTAAGAAATGAATAAATTAACTAAATGCTGCTTGCAATAACCTTAAAATTGCATATAAATAGTGGTAATTTTTTAAAATGTTCATGTGTCTTAAATAAATTGTTTTTCCACGGGGATTTTTTGAAGGTAGAATTAATGGATAAAGATCTTGGTTTTCTTCTCCTGGTATATCGTAGGGGGTATTCCAAATGCCTTTTAGCCAAATTTTTCTAGCATCTGGATATTTAGCCTTATAATCACCCCAGTAGTTTCCCTTCTTTTTATCATACCAAGAGTTTGTTTTTTCATTTTCATCCCAAGCATTAATACCATTATCAACTAGATTGTTATAATGTATTTGATTATCGTTACTGGGCAGATTAAAGCGTATTCCATAACCATTATAGTAAATATTGTTTCTAAAAAATATGTTCCCGTCAGATAGATAAATATAGCAACCATAGGTATTTCGTTGGATTTTGTTGTTTTTAAGATTATTTCCAAAAGCAAGCTGTAGGTCTAATCCATAGCTGTTTTTTTCTATTGTATTTTTTTCAATTGTATTTTCACTACTGGATTCCAAATAAATACCTGCAAATTTGTTGTTTTTTATTGTGTTATCTGAAATAGTATTATGATATGAATATGCAATTTCCAGACCAATTGTTCCGTCAGATAAATCAAGATTTGATACAGTGCAAGAATTACAGTTTACTAGTATTACCTCACCTGCATCGCTGGGAACTGTAACACCGCTTTTGCTAGAATAATAGTAAAGTGTTTTACCATTTACCTTGTTACTTGCGTCAACATCATTAAAATATTGGGATAAATAAGCCCCATAAATTAAAAATCCACAATTGTCCATTTTGTTTTCTTTTAATTTATTGTCTCTTGAATACAAAAGATAAATGCCATTAAAACCACAGTCGGTAATTTTATTTCTATTAATTTCGTTACTATCTGAACCATAGAGATAAATACCATGATAGCTTTTGTATATTTCATTATCTAAAATATTATTTTTTGTACATGAATCCAGTGAAAACGCAGATCCTCCAGTGAAGTTTAAAGTGTTATTTAAAAGATTATTAAAATCAGATAAATCCACATCTATTCCATAACTATTATTATGAATAATGTTTTCTTCAATAGTATTATAATTGTTATCCTTGCAATCTAGATCAACTGCAACAACTTTATTTTCGTAAATTTCATTTTCTGAAATAAGATTGTTACTTGAAAATGCCAGTTCAATTCCAATTGTTCCAAAAGATAAATTAAGATTTGAAATAGTAAAGTTTGTGCAATTAACTAAAATTACTTGACCTGCATCACTTGGAACAATTATACCATCTTCATTTAAGTAATAATAAATGGTTTTTTGATTTATCTTGTTTGTAATATCAACATCATTGACATAATCTGGTAGGTGGTATCCATCTACTGAGATACCACAATTAGTCATTTCATTATTTCGTAAAATATTACCTCCGGATTTGTCAAATGAAATCCCTCTTAAAGAATTACTGATACCATTTCCACTGATAAAGCTCCTTTCTGATTCCTCTATCCAAATACTACTTATTCTAATATCTATGAAGGTATTGTTAGAAATAATATTTCTATTTGATTCAACGTTTAGATAAATCCCACTAAAAAAGCTATCCTCAAAATAACAATTTTTAATAACATTATCTTTTGATTCAATAAAAAATATTCCATGTCCATCGTTATTTTGAAAATTACAATTTTGAATTGTGCAATTTGATGAACCTGCGCATACAATTCCTTGAAAATTTCCTTCAAGGTCAAAACCATTAACAATAATATTACTACAAGAAATTAGTCCAATAAAGGATGCATCTGCAGGAACTTGCGTATTGTGATTATTAATCCAATAATAAATTGGCTTACCATTGATTTTATTTGTTGTGTCAATATCGCAGTAAAAGTCAGTTATTTCTGTTGATCCTATTCCAAAATTTTTATAGTTATTATTTATAATGTTACCCTGAAGTATTGTATTAGGAGCATATGCCAACCCAATACCTCCGTAACCTTCTTCACAGGTGCAATTTGCAACCAGATTTCCTGATGAACGTTGAATGTGTATTCCACTATAGGTGTTTCCATAACATGAACAATTAGTAATTTTATTGTTGTGAGAGTTATCAAATAGCAAAATATCTTCAGCGTTTTCATAACATAGGCATTCAAATATATCATTTTTATTTGAATCAATCAGATATATCGATATCAGATTTTGAAATAGTTCACAGTTAGATATCTGGCAATTTGATGCACCATTCAAAAATATTCCAATCCAGGAATTTTCAAAAATAATACAATCTGTAATAGTTACAAAATTTCCGGTAATCAATATTGCTGCTTGATAGTAATAACCAAAATTATTGACTATGCTAAATCCACTTACAAATACGTTATCTGCGGTAATATTAACTGTATCTAAAAAAATATCAAGATCTGAGCCATCAATTATTGTTGTTTTACTATTTTCACCTATTAAATTTATTGATTTATCTATTGTAATATTTTCATAATAGGGGGAACTATCATCATAAACAAAAACTGTATCTTGACTTCTAGCTACATCTATTGCATCTTGAATACTAGTATAATTATTTGGACCAATACCACCTACATAAAGAGTTTTGCCATACTTTATAGAAAGCTTATTTTCGGTTTTTTCATAGATATTTTTTCTATCTGAATGCTTGGTTTTACTTAATTTAAAAATTTGAAGGTTTTTTGAATTATCAATATCTGAATTAAAATTTTTATTGTAATTTTTATACTGTTGAAAGTCTGTTGGATTATAATTGTTCATGTGATTATTTTTATCAGTTGTAAAAGGTAAAGAATCAGATTCATAAGATACGTAAATACTTCCTATTTCATCAGATATACCATATAATTGATCTTTTGGATTAAAAAAGTGATTATTATCTTGTTTATTTAATAAGTAAGAATTTTTCAGATCTAGCTTTTCATTTTCTTTATTAATAATATTTAGATTTTCTGTATTTCCAACAACAGTTGAAGTAATACTAGCACCTGTTAACAATGCAATTATGATTAGAATAGCACATTTATTACTGAAACTATTGTTCAATAGTTATAGCCTCCATGAAACATAAATATTATTTTACAACTTAATATATAATATAAATATAAACTAATATAATAGTTTATCTTTTATATTAATTTGTAAAAGTAGAATGATGAGATTTTTTAATATTTTATATTTTTAAATTTTTTAAATCTTGTAATAACATAAAGCCTATTGCTGAGGCAATTGTAGTAACAAGAGCAAGTATTATCCAATGAGGGTTGGGACCTATTGGTGAGAACCATTCAAATGAAATTAAAACACCCATGTAGGCAACTGATGCTCTTGCTCCTCCAAGAAAGCAAAGATACGTTGCCAAAAGATTCATTGCAAAAATAGGAATAAATGTTCCTCCAACAAATTCAAGAGCAACTCCAGGATTTTGAAAACTTAGAACCGAAAATTCATGTAGCGAAATTGATAAAAACATGTATAGAAAGGCGGTTCCGACAATTATTATTGCTATATTTTTCCTTAATTGTTTTTTTGCTTTTTTTATAAAATATGCCCTACTTATTTCTGTTCCAATTAAAAATGAACCTATGAAAAAAGCATTTAATATAATTACAATTGGAACAAACGAATAAGGGCTTTTTCCAAATCCAAAAATTAGTCCTATAATTATTAGTAAGGATACCTGAAAACCTCCCAATATTAGTCCTGCTTGTGTTACTGAGTATCCTTTCTTTATGTCCCTTATTTTTTTGAATTTAAGGACAATTAATCCTTCTTTACTGGCAATTATTAATGTTATAATTGCAAGTATCAGAAAAAGTATAGGTCGAAGTATATATATTTCAAACATACTTTGATTTGTCAAGATTACATTAATAATTATGTATATCACTGAGATTAACAGTAGTATTAAATACCACATATCCATCCCCCAATTTTAAATATTAATATTTAGATATAATGTTACAAATTAAAACATTTTTATAATGGTTTTGCAAGTTTTAAATTCGAAATTGTTAATTTTTAATAAAAAATTTCAAAAAAAACAAAAAGCTAATACAATATTTTTTGACATAGCTTAATGCGTCTTTAATTGTAAGATTACAGGGATAAATGTATATTTTAACTCTTTGAGTAATCTTACATTTTGACGTTTTCCCCGGAAATCCTTTTATATTGTTACTTGACAACATTAAACGTGTTTATTAGTATCAATTAGGGATGGTTTAATAAAAACTATAAGGTGAAAGGAAAATGAAAGTTAAATGCAAAATTTTATTTTATAAAAGGCTGGTTTCAATCAGCTATGCATTTTTAATTTTCATTGCTCTTCTAGATACCTATATTGTTCTGGGAGATTCTCCTGGAGATACGGTTGTATTTGTAAATCCCTCAAATCAAATTGTTTCCCCCCAAGATAATTTTAATATTAGTATAAATTGTAATCCTGATCAACCCATAAAATCTTTTGAATTTAAATTGTCTTTTAATGCAACATTAATTGAGGCAAATTCTGTTATAGAAGGAGATATTTTTAGTGGATATTCAACATATTTTAATCCTGGAATTATTAATAACTCGGCTGGAACAATAGTTGATGTTTATGGTTTAATTTTAGGTGCAGGTAATGTTTCAAGTCCAGGTTCTTTTGTAAATATAAGTTTTACTGCAAAAGATATTTCAGGAGTTTCTTTTCTAAATTTATATGATGTTGGTGTTACAAACGAAACTGAATATATTCCAATAAATATAACAAATGGAACTGTTCAAATAGATGGTATTCCTCCAGAGTTTATTGATAACAGTCCATCTCAAGGTTATACAGGTGATACATTCACCTTTTCAGCAAGTGTAAATGATAATGTTGATAGTTCTGATAATTTATCTGTTTATGTTAACTGGTCCCATGGAAGTAGTAGTGGAAATAGCTCAATGACATATATTGGTGGTAATTCTTTTGAAAAAAATGTTACACTTGACCTAAATAGTGTTTCAGATCTCTCCTATTTTTTCTATGCAGAGGACTCTTACGGTAATGGAAATACCTCGTCTTCTTCATCTGTTACGGTACTAGATAATGATTTACCAGAAATTAGTAATATTTCCGCAACTCCTCTAACTCAGGAAGTTGGAGGATACGTAAATATAACTGCTGAAGTAACAGATAATATTGGTGTTAATTCTGTCTTTTTAAATATTACTTTTCCAGATAGTAGCTATGAAAATATATCAATTACAGCAAATGTAAGTGGTAATACATATTATTGTAATCAAACATTTAGCC
>CAYFVP010000013.1:0-7100 GCA_964346655.1 uncultured Thermoplasmatales archaeon | reverse complement strand
CACCTATTGTTCTGACAAATAACCTTGATATTTCCTCTTGGACGAGCCATATGTTTACACCAAGAGTACATATAGTTTTAAGTATATAAACTATCTTAAACTAGGACATTACCAAAAATTATGCAACTTCTGGTCCACTTATTTGACCTGTTTTAGGTTGAGTTCCGAGTCTTACCTGAGGTAAAGGAATAGGTGGTGGAAGACCAAGGTCTCTTGCAAGACCTACTGCTTCAGGAACACAAGCATGCATAACAGCTGTATGAACATGACCTGCTAATTGATTAGGCATTTTACGTGTCTCATTCCATTCTTTTGCAACCTTTCTTGCATCATTATGCTCATAGAGAAGAGATCCCTCAATTTTAATTATTCCAACAGGTCCATAACTAGCTGTATATTGAAAACTAATTGAAGCTTGATCATTTTTAATAGTAACAATTTGAGATACAGTACTGTTATGGTCAATTCTAACTTGTTTTGGTCGTTCACCTTTTTCAATATAGCGTCTTGCTTCAATTGTTTTAAGTTGAATATTTTTAATTTTCATGATTGAAACTGATAACAAACAACTTATTTTTACATTTTTCGTTTATTTAGATATAATAAAATGTCTATAATTGAATTTTGTATAAATTTCTGATATATTACAAATCATAGCATTTATTAACAAAGAAAAAATATATTCTTACTATTTGGGAGAGGTAAATATATGAAGAAACAATTTTTATTAATTGGAATAATTTTAGTATTAATTGCAGTTGGATTAAGCGGATGCTTTGGGCAAGCCACAAAAGAGTTTAAAAATGAATATGAATCTGATGAAAATACTATTTTACAGGTTTCTAATATTAATGGACCAATAACAATTACTCCATGGAGTGGAGATACAGTAGTTGTGGATGCCACTATACGCAGTAGTATTGGAGAAAGTGAACTTAATAATATCCAAATAGAAGTAACTGAAAATAATAATTTAATCGATATTGTAACAAAATACCTTGGATCAGGAAGTGTTCAAGTATCTACTGATATGAACATTAATGCCCCCACATATGTAACTATAGATTCAGTAACAACTTCAAATGGAGAAGTTAAAATTTCAGGAATAAAAGGTAATATAACTGCACACAGTTCTAATGGAGCAATTATTATTAAAAATGTCAATGGTTATGTTGATGCAAGTTCAAGTAATGGCCGAGTTGAAATCAAAGATACAACTGGAATAGTAAATGTTCACTCCTCAAACGGTGATATCTATACAGAGGTATTTAATTTTAAAGAAAATATTACTATCTCTACAAGTAATGGAAAAATATCAGTTTACATCAATCCAGCACTTAACGCCAATATAGATATGACAACCTCTAATGGACGTGTTTCTACAAGTGGACTTTCTTTGGATTTAACGATAACTGAAGAAAGGCACAAAGAAGGGAAATTAGGAAACGGTGGAAATAATATTATTATTACCACATCTAATGGGGATATAAATCTATACAAATTAGATATTTAATACTTATTTTTTATTATTAATGTTATATTGTTTACAGTACGTTTTTTAGAAAATTAGATAAACAATTAAAAAATATGACTATTTCGGGGAGATAATTATGAAAGGAAAGTTAATTATCTTAGCAGTAACCATAGTATTAAGCATATTTTCATTTAATATAATATCAGCCGAGGATATTGGTTCAACAAACCATGAAATAACAATTAAAACAACTGAAAAAGAATTAACTATCAAAGAAACAATTGTTCTAACGGGTTCAACTGATGAATATATTGAAGTTTTTAATTTTTGGATTCAAAATGGAGCATATGATATAAATTTATTTTTGAAAGGAACAAGTATTTCATACAATAAAACGTCTGAAAATTTATACTTTAGTAATATATCTTTCCTAGATATTGAAATGGATTCTCAACCGAAAATTGAGATTAATTATAAACTTGATAAAAACATTGAAAGATTTCAAAAAGAAATAATTAGAAATACAAGTAAAATTAACGTAAAATTTGATGACATTTCTTTGTATTCTGCTAGTGATTTAGTATTTGGTGCTAGTTTTACACTTTCTTTATATAAGCCAACAGAAACTCCACTTAGTTTGTATTTGATAGCAGGAGTTTTGTTAATTATAATTCTTCTAGTAGTTGTTACTGTTTATGTACTTAAAAAACCAAAAACTACCAAAATTAAAAGCTTATCAAGCGATTCAGAAGAACTGCTTACTACTAAAAAAACACTTCTGATGTCTCTACTTAAAGATATCGAAAAACAACATAGAGCAAAGCAAATAACTGATGATACATATCATAAACTAAAAGAGCAATATAAACAGGAAGCAGTCGAAGCTATGAAAAAATTGGAAGATATTAGTTCAAAAGTCAAATAAACTCTGTTGTAAATTTTCTTTTTTTTCTTCTTTTTCAACCTTTTTTTTTTCCTCAACACTTGTTTTTTCAATAATTATTTCGTTTGGATGAAGTATTTCTTTTAATTTATGTTTATGACTTTCACCTAATAAATACTTAATTTCTAATTCTGATAAATCCAATTTATTTTTCATTTCAATTGCAAAATTTGTATTATTTCTAAACATATGAGTAAAATAAGATAGCATTACATCTTTGGTTTTATTATTTGAACTATGAGATATAGCACTTATTTTTAAAATTATTAAATTCCTTATATCAATAATGTTTCTAATTTGCTTTTTTTCACGCAGCCATGTCGGAAAACCATATTTATCATTGGGATAGGTGTGGGTTTTTGCTACTGCAACACCTCCATTCATAATATCACAAGCATATCCCCAGAGAGAATAATTCTGGCTTTTTGCAGTTCTTCCAAGAAAAACATCTGATTTTGCAAGTGCCTCATAGCCATTTACTAAATCGTTGAAATCGATATATTCTCTTGGAAGATTTTCATTTACCCATAACATAACAAGTTTTGGATCTGCATCAAGATGGGCAATACTATCGCGTATTGCCTTAATATTCTTAGTTTTAAAAACCTCTCTAAGAGCAGTGAAAATATCTTTTTCTCTGTCTCTATAACCTAAAACATTTAAAAATTTTGAATCAACCTGGGTTCTATTTAGACAAATAGACTGTAAATCAATTACTGCAGATCGAATATCTCCTTTACATCTATCTGCAATAGTTTGTAAAACTTTCATTTCAACATTAATTCCCTCTCTTAAACATATCTTTTTTAATAAATTAATAATCATATTTGGATAAGGGTCATAAAATCTAATAAGTTGACACATATCTCTTAAAACTTCCCCACTACCCTTTATCAAACCATAATAATCATTAACGATTAGAATTATAGGTTGATTTGTTGACTTTATTGTATCGATAATTGCTTTTTTTCCACCCTTGTCACTTAAATCATTTTCAATTGATGTTGAGCCTTGAATTCTTTCATATAAATTGTCAGCTTCATCTAAAATGATTAATTTTCTTCCACCATTTTTATATGAAACATAATTTCCATCATCAGTAAAAGTTTCGTTAATTGAACCAAAAGTTGCAACATTTTTTATTTTAGTTGCATTTCTTGCATCACTTGTATTTAGTTCAATTGCTGTCCAATTATAATCATTTGAAAGAGCATAAGCACAACTAGTTTTTCCAATTCCAGGTTTACCTGAGAGAATTACTGCCCTTTTTTTGGGAATTCCTGTATTCCATGAATCAGCCCATCTTTTGAGTTCATTTATTGCACGTTCATTACCTAAAATATCATCTAGGCTTTTTGGTCTATATTTTTCAGTCCAGTCCCCCATGTAATAAATATAAAGCTGTTTCTTTATTTTAATATTGTGTTATCTTACATAACATTTTTAACAGTATGTAATATTTCACATTTTCAATGCGGGGATGGCCCAGCCCGGTACGGCGATGGATTGCTAATCCATTGATCTTCGGATCTCGGGAGTTCAAATCTCCCTCCCCGCGCTATTTTTGTTAACAAATTTTAAATAGTTATAAGGAGATATTGTTTTTGATTGTATGGTATTAAATAAGACAAAAACAACACGAAAAAGAGCAATTACAATTTATACTCCATCCCAGGAAATTAAAGAGAAGTGGTATAAAATTGCAAAAGAAGAAGGAATGTCTGTATCAAATTATGTTTTTGAAATCGTAGATAATCATATAAGACAAAAAAAGGGAATTACCACTAAATTTGATATTTTGCAAAAATTGAATGGTATTGAAAAACAAAATGAAATTCTAAGAAAAGAAAATGCTGAATTACAAAAAAAGGTAGATTTATTAAATATGCTTGTGGAAAGATATGAAAATCAGCTGCAAGAATATAGGAATAAAACATTCATTGAAAATGATAAGTTTGAAGGAGTGCGACAATACCAACAGAATTTAATTGATCTTTTCAAACAAAGAACATCTGTAGCAGAGGATGAGATTATAGATTTATTACATATAAATCCAAAGGATGTTGAAACATTAAAAGCTATCTCAAAACAAGTTGATCTTTTACTGGACTTCGGTGTAATCGAAAAAATACGTGGAGGTTGGAGATGGAAAAAATAGACACTGATACGCTCATCCAACTATTTAAAGAGGATTGTAAACTTAAAGATATGACAAAAGAATCAATAAGGAGTTATATATCAGAGATAAAAATATATAGAGATTTTCTTAAAAATAATGGATTTAATATCATAAATATAGAAAACCAAGTTCTAGAAAAATTTCTCAAGTATCTTAAAGATACTCGAAATAACTCCCAGAGCAGAATTGAAAATTATTTCAGTGCTTTATCAAGTTTCTATGATTTTCTTATCTACAAAGGATTTTCAAACAAGAATATTATAATACCTTTTAGGAAACGTTATGTAAAAAGATATAAAAAGAATATTACTCCTGCTGAAAGAAAGCTGTTAAGTGTCGAGGATATGGCACATTTTGTCAATAGCATTATTCCAATTCGTGATAAAGCAATAGCTATTGTTTTTGCAAAGACAGGTATTAGAAGAGGCGAACTTTTGGGAATTGAGGTTGATGATATAGATTGGGATAAATTATCAATTATGCTCAAACCGTTTCATAAACGTAGTAATAGACTTATTTTTTTTGATGAAGAAACAAAAGTGATTTTGAATGGATGGTTAAAGCAAAGGGAAAAAATTGTCGATAACGGTATTACTGCTCTTTTTATAAATGATTATGGCCAGCCTATTGGTAGAAGTGGAGTATATAATGCTATTATCAAGTGGGCAAAGAAACTTGGTTACTATAATGACAGTTCAGATAAGCTAGAAGATCATTTCTCAATCCATAACTTCAGACATTGGTTTACTACTTGGTTGTTAAGGAATGGTATGCCACGTGAGTATGTAAAGGAACTAAGGGGAGATAATAGGGGCGAAGCTATCGATATTTATCATCATATAGATAAGAATGATTTAAGAAAGGTATATCTTGCTACAATACCTCAACTAGGGATTTAATATACTCTATTATCGAGAGTTGAATGGACAAGTCTCATTGAAAACTTTTTTATGTAAATGTTTCACAAGATTAGATTTTAAATCTTGATGAATTTCTTTAGCCTTTTGTAACAACTGGATTAATTCGGAGGCTTTTTGGGAAAAAGGTGTAAAATCTGTAATATATCATTTTAATTTAAATCTTCTGAAGAGTTTTTGAAACAAGTGTAACAAAAATAAATAATTTTTCTTAAAATTAATTTCATAACAAAATGTGTGAAAATTATTTGGGGCCTAGCAAATTTTAGGGAGGAAATAAAGATACGATAAAAAAATTAGGATAAACCTAAAAATTTTTCAATCTTATTTCCAAATTACTAGACCCCAAGATATATATATTATTTTTTAAAATAAATAATTTTCTATTATAATAAAACACAGTGGTTGAAAGATAAAAAACAAGAAATTAATAGACTATAGTAATACAGATAGATGTCGAAACATTGATAATATATTTGGAAAACGTTCAAAAAACCTCAACCAGTTGGAAATATATGTTGTTCGATTTCTTGGTTTGATATTTACACTAAATTCACTCCAAGGACCCCAAAGATTGTCAGTATCCTTTGCACGAGCCTTGATAGTGTATGTTCCTTTAGATGACCATGTATGATTTAGAGATACTTCTTTACCAGAACCATACGGGCCTATCCACCATTCTGTAGTCCAATCACCATCACCCCATTCAATATAATAAAAGACATCATTTCCAAGTGGTGATGTTGATTTAAAAGTGTAATCAATTTTTGTTTTTGAATTACCACTTGTTGGCCCTGTTATTTCTGGTGCTGATGGAGCATTAGGATCCATTTTGTTAAATGCATGAAGATAACCAGCTAATTTAAAATGACCTGGTGCAGTTTCTTCTTGTACAGATGTTCCGATATATACAGTACCATCCTCACCAATAACAGGAGCAAAACGACAAGTTCCTATATATTCCCTCCAGCGCTCAGTTCCATCAGGATTCACAGCAACAATATACCCAGGTTCTAGAGTACCACAATAAATTATTCCATCTGCTGAAATGCAAGGATTACCCTCGCTAATCCAACCTGGAATACCATACGACCAAATTATAGAACCATCATTTGGATTTACAGCATATAATTTAGACCTCCCTACATATATGGTTCCATCATTTCCTATTACAGGTGTTGTAGTTGCTACCATACTGGTTTTCCATTTCAATGTACCATTTGGATAAAGAGCATATAAATGGTTATCATAGGAACCGAAAATAACTGTTCCATCTTCAGATATACAAGGACCATGATACACCCAGTTACCAGTACTGTAACTCCATTTAAGTGTTCCATTATTTGGATAAAGTGCATAAAGTTTACCGTTATGAGACCCACAATATATTGTACCTTCAAGTCCAATTGCTGGGTCTGAATAAATAACATCATTTATTTTGTATCTCCATTTAAGAGTGCCATTAGGATACAAAGCGTAGATATACCCATACCATGGATACCCATATGCTGTACCAAAGTAAATTGTACCATCGTTTCCAATAACAGGTGAACCATATATCCAGTTACCAGTAAAATATGTCCATTT
>CAYFVP010000012.1:0-4059 GCA_964346655.1 uncultured Thermoplasmatales archaeon | reverse complement strand
GGTGGGATAATTAGACAGAGACGGGAGGACCGGCGGGAGATGGCTTCGTTTTCAATTGGTCTTTTGCATAATATTTTTACTGTGCGTGTAAGACCGGTTTAATTTTGTCCCAATGTCCTTCACTTGTAAAAGATTTAATAAAAAAAGCTCTTAATGTTCTTAATAGCGATTTACCAGATTCTGAGGAAAATTGTGAATATTGCAAATGGAACAAAGATATCTCAACTATATAATAATCTTTGTAAACAAAGTTATAATTATAGTTGATAATCCAAATATAATTGATAAAATAAGGCTAATTATTTCCAATCTATAACTGCTTCTTAAATTAAAATGTTCCTTTCTGTCTTCAATTAAACTTATTCTGTTGCTATTTCGATAAACTATATTTTTTAATGTTTCAATTTCTTTGTTAATATTTTCATTATGTAATTCTTCATTTATCGATATAATTGTTAATTCAACATTAAATAAATCAGATAAATCTTCATTTACCGAATAATCAGATTTATTATTAATTTCCCCTAATTTCTTTTTTAGGTCTCTCGCCTCTTTTTTTCCTTTTAAATTCATTAGTAATTGTTATATATTAAATTATAATAAGCAAGTTTCAAATTAAATTAAACAATTATAGTAAATAGTAAATTGACATTTAACACTTATAATAGCAAGTGTTATTGTTGATAATTAAAATCCCACTTAAGTCGTATTGTACTGTCCTTGGGAATATTATTCGCTTTATAAAATAATACTGAAAAAAAACTGGTATTAACTAAATCAAGTCCTTTAATATTAAATGTCCCTAAAGTTTTACTCCCCTCTGGTAGCTCCTCGTTGTGACTAATACTATCTTGTAAAATTTGAAAACATTTTGGATTTATGATTATTAAATTTAAGTTCTGAACAGGGAAATCTCTACAACGAAATGTAAAATCCCACGGTTTCCAATTTGGATCAAAATTACCTGGCCATTGATATGAATACCAATATTTAGAACTCAAACCACTAGAGATTGGGTTGCGAAAATATATGTTAAATATTTTCATATCTCCCTTATCTGTAGTGACTTTATAATTCGAGATATTGTTTGAATAATATAAATCAAGTTTATCCAATTTTGTTCCCGCTGATTGTATTATATATTCATTTTGTTTTATTGTTGTCATACTATTGTTAGTAATTTCCCAAAACCATATGTAATAGGCAGGTTCATATCCATTTGTGAATAAATATACCTCCGCCGTTGAATAATATATGTCATTATATTCTTGTTTACTCCAAATTTTCGATTCTCCTTTTAAATTTGAAAAAAAAAGTTCTAGTGAATCTAACAACCTTTCTCCATTCTGGGTTAAATATAATTTATTGTCTTTTTCAACTATTAATCCCAATTGTTTTGTTTCTTTCAAAATTCCATGAACTGACTGACGTGTCTCAACTCCAAAAATATCCTTTAACCATTTCCTTTCCTTATATTTATGTATTTCACCCTTTTCTCGTATTTTAATAAGAGCCTCAATTCGTTTCCCTGTTTTATGCTTCGATTGACTTGGATATAGGAATTTAAATAATGTGTGTAATTGTCGTCCAGAATTAGTAAGTTTTTCCCCTAATTTGAAAAGATCTTCTTGTGATTCTTCCAATTCTAAATCAATAATGAAACCCCCTTATCCTTTTGTAAATAATATTTCTTATAAATATGATTAATTTATAATTTATGCATATATTCCTCATTTAATGGATATAATTTTAATCATACTATACAAAAAATTAATTTGAACATAGTACTTGATTCATTCTACCGGTATTAAACGTTTTAATTTCTGAAAAATATTCTTTTAGCTTATTAATTATCTTGTCACTCCAATAGAAATTATCGATAAATCCAACTGTCATAAAATAATATCGACACTTTTTAATATATTGGGGTAGAACTTTATCAACAAAATCGTATGCTATATCATAATAAGGATCCCCTATCATCAGGTCATATTCCCTTTTTGGTTTATAATTAAAAGCATTTGTTTCACGAAAATCAATTTTTGAGGAAATATCCTTTAGATTTTCCTTAGCGCTTGTTAAATTTAAATCGATACACGTTCCTCTAGTTGTACCATGATTGAATAAAACCTTTGTTAGTCCTCCAGAACCACAAAATACATCTAAAACAGAATCTATGTTATATTCCTTACAAATCCTTTCCATTGTTGTTATAGAGTCTGATAAAGGGCCAGTAATTACCGTTCCTCCTGCCAAAATAAGATATTTCAAGTTATACTCCCTCATTTTTTTTACGAGAGGAGAGTCCTTTGACATAATCCCATTTTTTATTGCTTCATCTAGTGAGATATGTTTATCCACATAGTCTAGATTGTTATGTTTAAAAGGCTTAGCATCAATTTCTATAAAAAAATAATAATCTGGATTAAAAACACTTTCAAATTTTTGTATAATCATTCCACTGAAGAAGTTGTTAAAATATCCTCTGTATCCTCCTTTTTTAAATGGTACGACTTGGCCTAGTAATTGATTACGATTATTAGTACTGACATTTATTGTAAAAACCTTTTCAGTTCGTTCACCTGTCATTGATAATCTATCTATTACGCTGACCTTTTCAACTTTGTATTTAAAATCTGGGTCTAAAATTAAACGATCTAGTATTCGTCTAAATTCATTTTCAACTAGTCCCCTTTCTTCCTTAAAATTATATGTCATTGATTTTTCCCTCCATTTTATTTTATTTAGTATTCAAATTATAAAATAAATAAGAAATGGTGGAAATAATTTATTTGCCACCCTTTTTATTTACGGCCGCCGCCGCCACCGCCACCACCGCCACTGTTGTTGACATTTAGGCAGTTTTTCATTTATTTTCACCTCATTATATATAATAAACATAATGTATAAATGTGTTTGTCAAGAGACAAAGGACAGATTTGTAACCCATCTCTTTACAATCAGCTATCCACTACTCTAGTTAAATTTATTATAAACAAATAGAGTATGATGGTGTGTGCAAAAAGTAATCAATTTATAGATTTTCATTTTATTTAAATCTAACTAATCTGCACTTTTATTCTTTATTTTGCACTTTTATTCGGAAAAATCGTGAATAAAAGTGCAAAGCCAATCAGATATTAAAAAAACATATGAAATCTTATCATAATATCTTTTAATTGCTGAATTAAAGTAAATAATGGTATGTTAAAATACGCTCTATTTCTAGGAATAGTAATGGAATATGCATCTGATATATCACTATGAGCACCCCAAATATCTACTGCTTCAACGCTTATATCATAATTTCCTATCTTATCCCAATGGTGACTATCTGAAACAATTTGACCTGATTTAAATGGTCCCATAAATTCAGATTCGTTACCATCTCCCCAATACCATACATAGTTCTTTATATAGTCTCCATCATCAGGATCTACTGCACTTGTTGAAAATTCATATTCAACTCCTGGTTTACCACTTGTTGGACCAGACGGTGTATCTGGTTTATGAGGAGGATATTTATCATCTTTAAGAATATATACATCTAAGGGTTCTGACCAACGGCTCTCACTAACATATTCATCCCTTGCTTTTACCCTTACTTCATAATCACCTGGAAGTCTCCAAATATGATCATAACTGCCAACATCTCCAGAGTTTACAAAATCTGTCCAATCACTTAGGAAGAATAATAATAAGCTTTAGGGTAATCCGTTGCATCTCCAATTTCTTCATTTTCGCTAATGTCTAATTCATCGTATGAATCCGGTGTTGATTCTACTTCGCTTTGTTTTATGTTTTTAACTTTATCTACATTTTCTAAATCACTACTTCCTAAATCCGCTCCATATATACTCGGTGTGACACTTGCTCCAACAAATAATAATATTATTCCTATTATCAAATATTTCTTAAAAAATTTTTTTATCATATCTAACCATACCTCCCTAAATTATAATTCTTTAATATAATATTTTAATTTAAATTTTTTGGTTAATTTAATGTAACAAATGTTACTAAAAAATAATTTTCTATCTATAAAATAAAGTGGTTGAA
>CAYFVP010000011.1:0-6404 GCA_964346655.1 uncultured Thermoplasmatales archaeon | reverse complement strand
TCAACCTCAGGGTCTTCTGATTTAACAGGGGACTCACCACGATTTAGCAGAGGAATCTTCCAGTAGCTTCGGTAACTTGGTCTCTGACAACCAATTACAAATTTGCTGAAATTTCCTTTTTCATCTCTGGTATCGGCAATTACTGCAGCCATGACAGCGCCAACAAAACCAACTCCCATAACTACAACAATTTCTTTATTTTGCTCTCTTTCTTTGATAGTAAGTTGTTCAACACGTTTGAATTCTTTTTCATAATCGTCTTTACGAGGAATTGAGAATTTTTCTCCTACAGGACTTGTTGAATAATTTATATCTCTATTATCGGACATATAAATGCCTCATTTAATACAGTTTTTTAAAATGGAATTAGATAGAATTAAATATAATTTTTGTAAAACTTAAAAAAGGATTTAAAAAATAATTTTGAACTATGCTCATCATAATATTGACCAGTGTAAACAAAGAAATAATCAACATCTTTTTTTGTTTTTATACCTCACATATAGGAGCTATTTTTATAAAAATTAGTCGAGCTCCTGCAACTAACATTAATTTAAAATTTGTTCATCTAACAAATCAAAGAGCATAGAAAAAATTTTTATTTTTATTTCTGAAACCATTTAACAGTCTCCTTTAAACCATCTTTTATATCAAACTCTGGCTTATAATTAAAATGATTTTTTGCTTTTGAAATATCAGCTAGAGAATGCAATATATCACCAGGTCGAGGATTATCATATATTATATCAAGATTTTTTCCAATAATTTCCATAATTAATTCTGCTAAAGCATTTATCGTAATTCGATTTCCAAATGCAATATTAAATACACCAGATGCTCTACTTTCAGCGGCTAGTATATTTGCTTGAACAACATCATCAATAAAAGAAAAATCCCTGCTTTGGGTTCCATCACCATATATTATTGGTGATTTATCATTAGTAACTCTTGTTATAAATTTTGGAATAACAGCAGCATAATCACCCGTTGGATCTTGTCTTGGACCATACACGTTAAAATATCGCAACGATACAGTAGACAAATTATAAACATTACTAAAAACATCGCAATAATATTCACCAGCAAGTTTACTAACTGCATAAGGTGATAATGGATATGGCTTCATTTCTTCTTTTTTTGGTAAAGTCGGAGTATCACCATAAACACTACTGGAGGAACTATAAATTACTTTTTTAACACCGTTATCTTTTGCAGCAAGAAGCACATTAAGTGTTCCATTAATATTTGCTTGATTAGATTTAATTGGATCCTTAATACTTCGAGGAACCGATGGGATTGCGGCAACATGAAACACATAATCTACATATTTAAATTGCTCTTTTAAAAAATTAAAATCTGTAATACTACCCTTAACAAAATCAATTTGATTATTATCAATAAGATCTTGAATGTTTTTTAGATAACCTGTTGAAAGATCATCGATTATAATAGTCTTATTTTCAGAAGATAAAAACCTTGCCAGATTCGAGCCAATAAATCCAGCGCCACCAGTAATAACAACCTTTTTATTTCTCATATCCGTTCTTACCTTAAATCTGTTTTTTATCTTTAGACGTATTAAAAGGGAAGAAATAGAGAAAGAAATAAAAAAGTTTGTATAAAAACATTTTAACACAGAAATAATTGAGGTATACTACCCTTTTGCAATTATCTTTTTTTGTTAAATTTACGGGGAAAGTTTAAATACCACCCATTACAAAAGTATAACATAGAAGAGTTTAAATAGTAAATTAAGAAGAGTATAACTTTAAATGGGTGGCAAGGAGATGAAAAATAAGGTCTATAAAACAATTATATCTCTCGGAATCATTATTGTAATATTAGGTCTATCTGTAATAATGGTAAACGCTCAATTTATTAACTTTGAAGAAACACCCTTAATAACTCTCTATAAAAGCCCAGAAACCTTGGATATGCTTATTTTTATTTCACCCCAATACAATTTAGATAATGAAATTATCTCTGCAATAAATAATTATATAAAAGCTGTTAAAGTAGATTTAGGCTGGAATGCAAAGATAATTGCCATAACTGAAGCAAATAATGATTACGAAGTAATTGATCAAATAATTGAAGACTATTACCAAAAATACGAAATAAAAGCTTGCATTATGGTAGGAGAAGATACAAATACACCACTTGCAGGTGACTGCGATTACATGGAAAAACCAAGTACGGTTCCATGGTTTACAATAGGTGGAAGAGAGGCTTATGAAAAAACTTCCCAAGGAATTATTTCAAAACCATATAAAATGGATATATGTGTGTCCCTTCTTTATCCAACACATGCCCAAGACTATTTTTCAAAAAAATGGCAAATAATTAATGCCTTTGAAAAATTTGGTAAACAAAGAAACATAGATTATTTAAAAGAAATAACAGTTTTTGAAAGCTCAGAGATAAATGCAAATTCAAAAGAAATATATCAAAATATTAAGAACTATTCAAATCTAAACTATTTAGAAGATACAAATTATGAAAAACTAGAAACATCATTAAAAAAATATCATTCAATGCTCTTTGTACACGGACATAGTAATCCAGCTGGAACATACATAAATGGAAACGAAAAAATCTGGTTTTCAGCAGAAAATTTAGATGAAATCAGATCACCTTTTTTTGGTGCAGACGGATGCTATGTAGCAGGGTGGTTTTCAAATCAAAAGGATAACAACAATCTTGACTCTAGTATCTCTGCAACGTATTATGGCTCAAAAATTTTTACAAGCAAATATATAAAAACAATGGTTCTAGGATTACTCTCTCAAAATGGGTACGATTACAGTGTTAGTTTTATAGAAAATGCATTACCAAAACTAACAGAAGGAATTACTCTTGCTGAATCAGTAATTGGATCAAGCTTTACCGGTGACTTTATAATAATTGGTGATCCAACGTTTCATTTTAATCTATAGAAAAAATCAGGTTCAATTATTAAAAATAACTATATTGATTACAAAAAAATAAGTTTTTTCAGTTATCAAGAATATGTCGTCATAATGTCAAAATCTCAAATAGAATTAACAAATTGTCACTGAAATGATAAAAAATTTAAATGAAGCAAGTTGTTTATTTCAATTTATGAATGTTTCCGGTCATAAGAAAAAAGTAGCAGAACTAGAAAGAAGTTTAGACAAATTGCTGCCAGATCCTGAAGGAGAACATGTAGTGGCTAGTTTCTATGATCGTGTAATAAAAATCAATATTATACTACATGACTATGTAATTTAATAACCATATTGAATTTTTTGTATTTTTCAAAATAATTCAGGTTAGTTCACTATTTTTTTATACTTCATTTATCATTCGGATCTAATTTTATAGCTTAGATGAAGAAATATGATTTAGTTGTAACAGAAAATGTTATTTTAATGCGTGTAATTTTTTGATAAAAATTTTTTCATTAAATTCTTGTTTTTTCTTTAGCACATTGTAGATATCTTCCACAACAATAGTTCCGATTTTATGAATTGCCTCATGCCTAGTATATCCCAGACCTATGAGTCTATCAAGTGTTTCTTTTGTTTCTTTTGGCTCTTCTGCTCTGATTTGATTCTCCACTATTTCATGGATTGCATCATGTAGAAAAGGATTGTATCTAAAATCTTTATTTTTTTTCATAATATCACATTATTTTTTCATATACATCCACCACTTTAAAGATTTACTTAGCAACAAATATGGTTTAATCAAATGCACATTTCCACCTTTTATCTGGATAATTAAAAAGGACCTCTTTTCCATTAATCTCTGTTATTCGAGGATTTTTACAAAAAATATCTTTTGTGTAATAATACACTATTTTTTCACAAATGTCCATTTCCTTTGCTACCTGATACTTAGCCGTTTTATTGAGAACCTGTTTTCCCATATTTATAAAAAATAAAAGATAGTAAATAAACGGCTTAAAAATCAAAACCACTAAAAACTGCGACATTTTACCTGAACTTTTTGGTATTATTTTTTCACAATTGCTTCACAGCATTTCTTATATTTTTTGCCAGAGCCACAAGGACAGGGTTCATTACGTCCAATTTTTCTGCTAACGTTCTGTTTCCATTGACTATTTTTTTTATTATCCTTATATGAACCATATCCTTTGGATAGAATATTAATCGGAGACATGTCAACCTTAACAGTTTTTTCTGTTTCAAAATTTATTTCAAATTGTTTAAGATAGTTGTAATATTGAACCGCATAACTATTTTCAACCATTTTTTTATCCATGCGGGTTATTATTGAATTTATCGCATTATCCATTTTTTTAATAGCAGGTGATTCTGAATAGATTTCAGATTTCTTTTCTACTTCTCGCATCTTTGCCTTAAATGTTTTCACCTTTTTTGACTCAGCATTACTTTTACGATATACCTTTTTAAGGAGGTTAAAAACGTAGGTATAATCATCATAAATCGTTGTTTCAATTGTATCAATTGATAACTTGTTTTTTTCAGCCCGAGCATCAACGATTTTAAGTGCTTCAATAAGATAAAATTCAGCTTGTAAAAAATCCTTTTTTTGCAAATAGTAATCTGCAATATCACAAGCAACATAACAATAATACGGGTAATTGTGTTTCAATTTTTTAAAAAGTTCATTTCCTTGAGAATCATTATTTTTAATTTTACTAATAATTTCTACAGTTGTCCAGTCTGGATGAGGTATTTGATTGTTGAGATGATGGACGACATCAAGAACGTTTTCTTCGAGTTTAGAGATGGACAAGAGAGATGCTAAAAAGGTTTTTAATTCAAAGCTAGGATCCATCATATCATCAAGTGTTTTATGCCATGCCTGTAAGAATCCTTTCTTATCTGAATAAATATATTTTTGCAATGCTTTAAAATATTTAGAATATTTTTTTTCCAATGCTTCTTTTGATTTCTTTTTGTCTTTGTTTTTTAAAACATTTTTTGAAGCGAAATTGAAGGCCTTATGTATTTCTTCGTTAAAACTTGGAACAGATGGCTCATCCGGACAATAAATATCCCATAAACAATATGCAGCAATCCAAATAAAATCCTCATCATGTCCTTTTGCATTAGATTGGGGATACATAATTTTTTTAGCGATTTCATCAGGGCGATTAACCGTTTTTGCTAATTTGATAAATTCTTCTTTATCAATAGTAACACCAAATGAAGAAAGTTTTTTTATAATCTTTTCTTCAGACCATTTCATCACACTCTCCCAATTCAGATAGTCAGGTCTCCGTTTCCATTTCTCAATATTATTCTTCATCTCTGTAAGCATACCTAACTGGATGTATGGATCAAATTCTCCCTTGTGATACTTTTGTAATTGCTTATAGGCAAATGAATATTTGCTGTTAAGTTCATAAGCCATCTCAAAACAATTCACACCAAGAAGTGGTTTTCCTGAAAGTAAGTATGCTAATCCTGCATTACAAAAAACTCGATAGATATTTTGATTAGTTGTTTTTAATTCAAGGAGTTTTTTAAAGGTTTCATCATATTTTTTTGAAGCACTTAAAAATTTTTGCTTATGAGTATAATACATTGCTTTGTGATAATAATTGCACCATTCTAAGGGTGGAATATCCATATGTGTAAGATATAAATTTGTTGATTCTTTTCGTTTTTTTCTTTTTATTAATACATCTGAAAAAGTTTCACCATCAAGAGCTTTTGCAGGTAAAAGATGACTAAGTCTAATCATTGTGTTAAGAAGTTCTTCTATTAAATCTTTATTTTGAAGTTTTGCTTTATCTAATAATCCTGTTAACATCGTTAGAGATGATGTTGACCCTTTTTCTTCAATATCAGTCATCCACATCTTTATTGTTTCAACAGATACAAATGAATCAAGATTACATCGCTTTAAAACATCTGACATCCTCTCTTCTATTTCTACCAGGTTCCCATCTATACCCCCCAAAATATCACATCCATATTGTATAACAAATTTAGGGGTTTTATATATTTTCATTTAACAAGGAAATAATAGATATGATGTAATTAAGACAACACTGCAGATTATCTTAGAAAATTTAAAAGGGAAAAAAAGAAATTTTTTACTTAAAAGCTCTGTTGTTATCTACTTTCTTTAGCATATTATAAAGATTTTTAATTGCTGCTTTCTGCAGGAATAGGCTTTGAATCCTGAAGCAGGGCATACGAGTTACATATCGGGCATTTTTTAATTACAGACATGGTGGTATTTTGGGTATATAAGGTAATGACTTTAGGCAGAGAGTTAATTGCAAAAAAAGGGTAAAAATGTTTTATTCTTTACTTGGTTTATAGTGTTACTAGATATTTAAGTAGTGAAAGAAAATTGGGAAATTGTTCCAACAATATAGAGAATAGTGAGTTATTTACAATTTTATTTCTTGGTTTAAAATTAACTTGATATGTCTTCCA
>CAYFVP010000010.1:0-1996 GCA_964346655.1 uncultured Thermoplasmatales archaeon | reverse complement strand
TTCACATTTCCATTTCACTGTACCATTTGGATATAGAGCATAAAAATAGATTGTAGTAGCTTTTGAATCACCTTCTTCTGCGCCACCAAAATAAATCACTCCGTCCTTATCTATCGCAGCAGAACCTTCAATATGATATTTACATTTATGCCACCATTTATTAAAACCAATATTACCTGCTGTACTATAAGGACTTCTTCCAGTATGACGGATATCATGGCAGTACATTGGCCAGGCACTATCCATAGGACCACCAAGCGGTTCAGTAAGTTGCTTAAATGATTCAATCTCCTTTGATTCTATGTTCTTATAATATTGTTCAACTTCTATATTCCTTGGCTCATATCCATAGATTTCATCAACACTATAAGCATCATAAAACTCAGGATACAGATGTCTATCCAAAGTCACTTTTGATTCTATTAAATTCTGCCCAACACTCATCCGAGCCACTGCTGACAAGATGAAAAGAGATACGATTCCAAATATGAGAAGTCTTTTACTCAAACTGTTACCTCCTCCAATAATTTAAATCAAATGCGGGTATATAAAACTTTTAGATGGGATTAATCCTAAATTCTAATGAGAGATACGGATTCTTTTAATTTCAAATATATATACTATGATAAATTAATTTCATTGACAACCTAATTCAAAATAAATTATTGCTATTATTTGGGTTAAAACCATAAGCATTATTGAAATATTAAGAAATATTGTTCCTAAAATAATTCTAAAATCATCAAAATAATCAATTGCTTTTTCAATATAATATGGTCCTATTAAATCAAAGTAATTCCCTGTGATACCTAATATATTACAAATTAAGTCTTTCAAATCTAATGTATTTAATGTTGAAATCATATCAGTTAATTCTTCATAATTCTTAAACAATTCAGGGTTATGATTGGACAATACCAACAACAACTTTGAATAGACTTCCAACCTGTTTAACTGCCTCTCCAATACAACAAGATGTCTACTATCAATTTCTTTACAATTACAATCCTCTTCACTCTGTTGATTAACAACAGGTGATTTAGTATCAATAGATATAGCAGAAGAAACAGTAATACCAATTAGAAGCAAGATTATGCTAAAGGTGATGGTTTTCTTACATATGTTATTCATATTTCTACCTCCACATCCTTAAGGGGATATGGTTTCTTTAATCCTATAGAGACAACAGGTCCGGGTCTAGCCCAGTCACAAAAGAAAAGCCAAGCAGCCAAAGTGTATGTAACATAAGATATTCCAAAATATACCATCATCTTACTAAAATAAAGTATATACAATATTGAAAATTTAGACTGATTTTGAAGGAGTTCATAATAATAATCTAAATTATCATCTATCGGTTCAAATATACTCTTTAATATTTTACAAATTATTGGAAAAAAATCATTATTACTAACTTTCTTACAGCCACAATCTTCTCCACTAACTATAGAATGATTAGTATCTACAGCAAAAGCAGGATGAATACCAACACCTATAAACAATACAATAATCCCTATTGCAAGACTTTTATTAAACAGAATTTTATTTATGGACATTCCTCAGATATAAACTTATAATATATTATCATGATATAAACTTTATTTCTATTAATTGTAACCTTTGTAACAAAAAAATAAATATATAAATCAAAACCTTTATTAACAAACGATATATGTGATATATAGGTCTGAGGCGCAATTATATCAACGTGTTTTTAGAAATAATCGGAACGAAATGTTCCTGGGTGAGGTGTATTTATTACAAAATATTCACTCCCCCCCAGGCCTGTTATGATTGAGGGATGCAGAGATATTATGAGGGGAAAGAGGCGATTTTATCTAGATGAGAAAAGGGCGAAATAATTCTATTAAAAATCTGGGAATGTCCTTATTAAGAATAGTTAATAGATGCATAAAAAAATTCGTGCCAACTCCATATGTGGTTAGTCAAACCCTCTAACATTGCTGGTGATGTTTCTCTTTTGAAATTATTCAGG
>CAYFVP010000009.1:0-6697 GCA_964346655.1 uncultured Thermoplasmatales archaeon | reverse complement strand
TGTGGATCCCATTTTACTTCATAGGTGTATATCCGTCCTTTAATTGTTTTTACTACCTGGGACATAGCTATTATTGGTAATAAATTACCAATATTTTAAACTAATCTGACAAAGTCAAGTTAATTACAAAAAAAAATCATTTTATCTGTTTAGAATATATATTAATATATGTGTATAAAAATTAAAAAAAAACCTGAAAGGTTTTAATATATATTACTACATTTGATTAAAAAAATGAATAATTGGAAGATTCAATGACACAAGATATTTTTCAAGATGTAGAAAAAGAATTGGAAGAAAAAGATTTAAAAATTAAAGAATTAGTGGAAAAATTAATAGAAACTGAAAATAAATTATTTGAACTTAACAAAAATTTAGAAAAAAGAGTTATTGACAGAACTCTTGAAGTAAATAAATTATTAAGACATAAAACACAATTTATTGATAATTTAAGTCATGATCTTGGAACTCCCCTAACACCAATTATAACTTTACTACCTATTATAAAAGAAGGCATAAAAGATCCAATATTGCTAGAAATGATTGATACATGTATAAGAAATGCAGAGTATATTAAACGAGTTGTTTATAACACTAGAGAACTTGCAGAATTAAGCTCAACAGATTTGATATTGAAAAAAGAAAACCTTAATGAAGTTGTTAATGAATTATTACTTAAATATGATTCAATTTTCAAAAGTTTAAATATAAAACCCAAGAATATTATTGATAATAGTTATTTTGTAAAAACCGAAAGAAATCGACTTTTAGAATTGTTAGACCATATCACCTCAAACGCTATTAATAGCATGATTGAAAAGGATGGTCAGATTACTTTTTCTTCAAAACCTATTGAAAACGAATATGGAACTTATATTCAAATTTCAGTTACAGATACAGGTGTTGGATTAACAAAAGAAGAATCTAACCATATTTTCGATGAATTTTATAAAACCGATAATTCAAGACATAAATTAGATTCAACAGGACTAGGCCTTACTATCTGTAAAAATATAGTGAATAAACATAATGGAAAAATATGGGCGGATAGTCATGGAAAGGGAACAGGGACAACTATATATTTTACAATACCATCAGCAGATATTACAAATAAGCAGAGCTATTTATATAAAGAAAGATTTTAAATAATAGTTCTATATTCCCGCTTTTTGGGGAGAGGCAGGTTATGCTTGAAAATATAAACAAAAATAAACAGCAATTTGGTAAGTTAGAATTAGTAGATAAACAGATATTTTATTTATCCTTCAATACAAGGGACACTTAAATAATTCCTGAGAATAAATTTTGTATTGAATTAAAAACATTAGCGTAATCAAGGATCATTAAAATAATAAAAAAAAGAGCAATAATAAATAGAATTTTTAACGCAAATTTAACCAACTTCCAAGCCACAATTAAAATTATTAATCCTACAAGAAAAACAATCCAAAATGGTATATCATATCCAAATAATATTACTCCTAACATATTCAGTTATAAATAGTAAATTACATTATAATTGTTTTGAATTTCAATAAATAGTTTCAACTATCTCCAAAATATTCTAAAAACCCAAAGTATATTCCAGTTTTGTGTTTATAAGTCAAGAATTTATTAAACCTAACAGTATCGAATTAAGACAATATCAGATAAATATTAAAAAAAATGCTGAAAAGGAAAATACTCTTGTTGTTCTTCCAACAGGGCTTGGAAAAACAATTATTGCTTTATTATTAATTGCTAAACATTTAAGAAAAGATGATAATAAAATTCTTTTTCTGGCGCCTACAAAACCACTTGTGTCTCAACATACTCAATTTCTTAAACAATATTTAACAATTAATAAAGAATCAATTGTAATTTTTACTGGTGATATCTCTCCAGAAAAACGTCAACAGCTTTGGCTTGATAAAAAAATTATTGTTTCAACACCTCAGGTTATTGAAAATGATCTTCTATCTAAAAGACTGAATCTAAAAGATATTTCTTTAATAATATTTGACGAGTGTCATCATGCAGTTGGTGATTATGCATATGTGTTTGTTGCTGAGATGTATAAAAAACAAAGAAAAGACAGACTTGTTCTAGGGATGACTGCATCACCTGGAAATAATATATCAAAAATTCTTGAAGTATGTAAAAATCTTAATTTTAAAAATATTGAAATTAGAACTAAATATGATCCTGATGTAAAACCATATGTTCATGATTTAAAAATATACTGGAAAGAAATATCACTTCCTAAAGATTTTGCATTTGCTATACAACTATTAAAAAAGGCATTATCTGAACGATTAAAGATATTAAAAGACCTTAATCTTATAGAAAGTTATTCTGTTTCTTTTATTAATCGTACAAAATTATTAGATGCGCAAAAAAGGATACAAGAAGAAATAAAATCAAGTTTGAAGCCTTCAAAAATGTTGTTTAAAGCTGCATCATTTCAAAGTGAGGCAATGAAGATACATTATGCTTTAGAATTATTACAAACCCAGGGTGTAAATGCAGCATTAAATTATTTTTCAAGAATGGGTAAAGAAGCACTTACAAAAAATAGTACTAAAGCCTCTCGAAATATTATGGCTGATTCAAATGTTTTAGAATCTATTGCCTATATAAAAACTATTGATGTTGAACATCCAAAGGTAGATGAAATAACAAAAATCATTAAAAATCAGTTAGATGTAAAATCTGATTCGAAAATAATTGTTTTTACACATTATCGTGATACTTCAGCATTTATTTCTAAACATTTGGAAAATATTAAAAAAGCAAAACCTGCAAGATTTATAGGGCAAACAATAAAAGAGGGAGATAAAGGACTTACTCAAAAAGAGCAAACAAAAATTATTCAACAATTTAAGGATGGCATAGTTAATGTTTTAATTGCTACATCTGTTGCTGAAGAAGGTCTTGATATTCCATCAACTGATTTAGTAGTTTTTTATGAACCAATTCCTTCTGAAATACGAGCAATTCAAAGAAGAGGCAGAACTGGACGCGTAATGTCTGGAAAGGTAATTATATTGATTACAAAAGGAACCTCTGATGTCGGATATTATTGGGCTGCAAAAGGTAAAGAAAAACGTATGAGATCTGAGCTTGAGTTTCTGCGTTCCAAATTAAAAAAAGAATTTGAAAATACTGAATATATATATAAAAAAGATTTTGTTACTAATATAAATCAAAAAACCTTAAAAGATTATGATATAAAGAAAGATAGTACTAAAATAATTGTTGATCATCGTGAATATAGATCAAGTGTGGTTAAAAATCTGACTGTTAAAGGAACATATGTTGAACCTCAACAATTAGAAATTGGAGATTATATTTTATCCTCAAGAATCGGAGTTGAAAGGAAAAACGTTGATGATTATTTGGATTCCCTCATGACAGGAAAACTTTTCAAACAAATCATACAATTAAGAGATGCTTATTCAAGACCAATTCTTATTATTGAAGGAGAAAATCTCTTTTCTAAGCGTAATATTACACATAATGCAATCTTTGGAAGCCTTGCGTCTATAACTGTAGATTATGGTGTTCCAATTCTTATAACAAAGGATTCTTTTGAAACTGCTGATCTTTTACATGTTATTGCAAAAAGAGAACAAAAAGAAGATAAAAAAGCTGTAGCAGTTAGAGGTGATAAATCTCAAATGTCAGTAAGAGAAAGGCAACAATTTATAATTGAGGGACTACCAAATGTATCAGCGATCCTTGCAAAAAGGCTTCTTGCTCATTTTGGTAGTATAAAAGATATTGCAAATGCATCGGTTGAGGATTTACAACAGGTAAAAGGAATTGGAAAAAATATTGCATTAGATATTATCAATCTTTTAAAAACTGATTATCTTGAGGATTAGATTGGCCCAAATATTTTTATTTACTTCTCTATTACACTGCTAATTATTAAAGGTGATTGCAATGGAAGCAAATGAAAAAATTGCACAGGTTTGCGATGGTTTAAACATGCTTTATGAGGACAATTCTATCCCTAGAAATATTAGACGAGGAGCTGAAGAAGTTAAAAATACTCTTCTTAATAATAATGATCCTCTTGATGTCAGAGTTGCATCTGCCACCTCTAGACTTGATGAACTAGCAAATGATCCAAATATCCCTCTTCATGGACGAACTCTCATATGGAATATTATGAGTAGATTAGAAGAATTAGCATAAAGTTTTAATTATTTATATAATATGAATATAAAAAGTTATATTGATTAATTTACTGGGGAGATTGCAATTTATGATTAGAATAGGGCCAGCAGGTATTCCATTATCCTGCAAAGGTAGAACAAACAAGGATGGTTTAGTTTATACAAAACAAATTCTTGATTTAAATGCTATGGAAGTTCAATTTGTTCGTGGTCTTTATATCATGGAGGAAGAAGAAGCCAATTTTATGAAAGAATACTCTCAGGAAAATGACATCGAATTACATGTCCATTCTCCATATTATATCAATCTAGCTGGAAGCGGAGAAGAGCTCAATCTTAGTATTGATAAAATTTTGTATTCTGCTAAACTAGCTGATAAGATGGGTGCAAAAACTGTTGTTTGTCACCCTGGTTATTATGGTGATGATTCAGAACGTAAAACCATGAAAAAGATGATAAAGAATTTAAAAAAGGTTATAGGTAATTTTAAAAAAGAAAAAATTAACGTAAAAATCGCTCTTGAAACAATGGGTAAACAAAAAGTCTTTGGAAGCATCGAGGAAATAATTGAAGTGTGTCAAAATGTTAAGGGTGTAATTCCTGCAATTGGTCTAGGCCATATTCATGCAAGAACTAATGGAAGTCTTAAAAAAAGAGAAGATTTTGAGGAATTATTTAAAAAACTTAAACCTTTAAGGTTAAAACATTATTTATTACATGTTACAGGAACACTTTATGAAAATGGAAATGAGTATTATCATGTCCCTATTAAAAAGGGGGATATGCCTCTTGCCCCTTTAATTGAAATTATTTTTGATAATAATTATGACGTTACCTTTATTTCTGAATCTCCTCTTTTAGAGCATGACGCTGTTTATATTAGATTACAAGTTGAAAAGGCAATAATGAAAAGAACTGGAAAAGAAGAAGCCGATTATAGAAATCTATCGGAGATATTATGAAAGCAACCTCAACTTACATAGAATCCATAGAATACATTCAAAAAAAGATTAAAGAAATTTTAGGTAAGGTTACACAAGAAGAAATTGAAATAGTTAAGGACCTTTTTTTAAATTCGAATCGAATTTTTGTTTATGGTGCAGGTAGGTCTGGTCTTGTTGCAAAAGCATTTGCAATAAGGCTTGTTCACCTTGGTTTTCAAACATTTGTTATTGGTGAAACAATAACTGCTCCTGTTCAAAATGGTGATCTTGTTGTTATTGTTTCTGGTTCTGGTGAAACAATTCCAGCGGTAATGACTGCAGAAATTGCTCATAAACTTGGTGCTCATGTTATTTCAATTACTGCAAAAAAGGATTCAGAAATTGCTAAATTTGCAGATGTTACATTATTTATTGCATCTACTTGTTATGAAACCAAAAGAAAAAAATATGCCCCTCTTGGAACACTTTTTGAAGCAAGTGTTTGGATTTTATTTGATGGAATTATTGCAGATCTTTTAGATGGTAAAAAAGAAACAGAAGAAATAATGCGTAGTCGACATGCAACTTTAGAGCATTAAGTTTTTGAATATATTTTTTTCATAATAATCAATAAAATACTACAAGAAACACCAAATATATTAGCAATAATTACTGCAAGTGCCTCAATTAATATTCCATATATAAGCCAGAGTGTCATTCCGATAGCTAGAACTGCAGGCATGTAGTATGAGACATCTTCAAGTTTTTTTGTTTTATAGCCTTTATATAGTTGTGGAAGATAACCCATTGAAGTAACAGCACCTGCAATTAATCCAAAAATTTCTAAGTTTATTGAATCCATTATCAATAAATCTCATATATCTAAATTTATTAAATCTTTCCAAAAATGAAAGAATAAATTTTTTATGAAAGTTACTTTTTTAAAAACACTTCTAAGAGATAGAAATATAACTAAAATTTTTATTTCATTAAATATAATAATCTCTGCAGAATTGGAAACATATCAATAAATCTAAACCAAGCTCTGGGTCTTGGAATAGTCACCTTAAACTCGCTCCAATCACTCCAAAGATTATCACTATCCTTACATCTGGTTCTAATAGTATACGTTCCAGGATTTGACCAGATATGACTGATAACTGCGTTTTTACCAGAACCATAAGGACCCAACCACCAATCAATTCTCCAGTCTCCATCTCCCCAATCGATGTAAAAGTAGACATCATTACCGAGGGGTGATGTTGATTTAAAAGTGTAATCAATTTCTGTTTTAGAATTACCATTGGCTGGGCCAGTTATTTTTGGAGTGGAGGGAGCATTGTTTTCCTTTTTATTAAAAGCATAAAGATAACCAACAGAAATAAAAGCACCAGAGTAAACCTCCTCATCAACAGATGATCCGATATAAACCGTTCCATCCTCACCGATTACAGGAGCAAATTCACATGTACCAATATGCTGACGCCATTTCTCAGTACCATAAGGAGTAACAGCAATTAATTTCCCACCACCACTTGTTCCAACATAAATAGTACCATCAACAGAATTACAAGGAGTACCACCACGCATAGAACCACCAACATTAAACTT
>CAYFVP010000008.1:0-19335 GCA_964346655.1 uncultured Thermoplasmatales archaeon | reverse complement strand
TAGAAAAATTTTGGGATATTTTTGAAAGGCAGCTGAATGACGAAGATGCTAAGAAACTTAATCGATTGTTAAAGGAGGTAGAGGAACATTTTATCAATCCAACACAGGATAGTCCTGTGAAGGCTGTGGATTTTGTATGTTGGTTTGATCCAGAACCTATACTGGATGTGCTTAAATCAGCTTATCCATATTTTGAATATATCTATGATAGGCTGATACCTCGTATGAAGTTTTTTGCTTTTTTTATGTTGTCAAGAAAGAAGAATGTTTGGCAGGCTTTTCACAGTCTTTCAGAGGAGGATTATGTTAAGCTTGGTTTCATGGATAAACCTAATTATGAGATATTACGGGAGTTTTGTTATGAACGAATTGGTGTTGAAAGGTTTCCTATGGTGCTAAGTTGGGTTGTGAAAGAGACAAGTTTTCTTCTGAACAATCAGGGGATTCATCTTGGAGAAGAAACATTTCAAGATGCTACACCTGTTCGTAGTTTGAAGGATGATAAGGATGCAAAATACAGTGGTTATTACAAGCATAATGGGTATAAGATGGATTACACAATTGATGCACAACATGATGTTCCATTGGATTATGTTCCAATGGGGATAACAGAGGATGAAGGTAAAAATTTGATTCCATCACAGGAACATATTGCCTTCCTTGGGTTGACGGAAGTGATTCGAGTGATTGATGATAAATATGCAACATTTGAAAACATTGCACATAGTGAACTCAATGGTGTATCATTGTACTATAACATTGCGGAAAACTGGGTGTACAAAAGGGAAGGTGAACAATGGATGATTAAAAGTTTGTATCAGAAATATCACAATGAGAATGATTTCATCATGGGTGCAGATCTGAATTTTATGCTCAGGTATCTTTACCGTAAGGGGGAATATGAGGCTGTGGGGTCACATTTCCGTAACAGTCGTATGGCTGAATATGAGGAGCATCCTGAGGGATATCTGGAGATTGTTAACAAACGAGGAGGTTTGATGGAGGGAAATATAGGACGTGTGAAACTCACTACACTCCTGGATGATCATCCTGGAAGACGAGGATGGAAACAATTCTTATTACGAGCAGGAATGACAATGCTCTCTCTTGTTTTTGCAGCATTAATAAGGGTGCAGAATGGGGTCTATGAGAATCTTACGAATGTTACATATATCACTTAATAGATTGGCTGGAAGGCACTTATATTATGGGCAGTGCTTCCAGCTTGTTTTGACCATCGATGTTAGGAAGAGGGTATATGAATGAGGTGATTATAATGTTGAATTAAAGATTTCAAAAAGGGATTTCTTTAATCCCCAAAAATATATTAGCAAAGTAAAAAAGGTAGGTATATCTGGATGGTTGATTGTTAATGGTAGCTTTGTAACTTCAAAAAACAATCCAAGCGATATTGATATAGTTCTAATTACAAAGGGCAATTACCCGCCACTGAGACCAATAACTCCTGAAGAATATGAAGTCATATCTCCGAGAATTGCACAAGAACAGTTTGAATTACATTTATTTGTTAGAATAAATGCAAATCCAAATTCAAACGATATGATTACTTTTTTCTCGGGTGTAAGAGAAGATCCTAAAACAAGAAAAGGATTATTGAGGATCAGTATATGATTAAAAACGAAAAAGAATACCAAAGTTCTAAACAAGCATTGGAACACATAGAAAAAGCACTTACACAACTTCATAAAGAATTATTTGACAAAAGCCCAGATAGATATTACATTATGGCAGAACCATATCTCAATTATATTAAGAAATTACATCATGAAATTGATTCTTATATCGGTCTGGTATCGGCAGAAGAAAAGTCAGTTCCTTTATGGATAAGGCTAAAAGGTCCTCATATAGGTGAAGGAACCATCTCAATAATTTTATTATATGATTTTCTTGAGAATTTTCAAAATGGTGTTCGACGAGTTGCAGATTATATATCTGACCAACTTTTGCTTAAAAAAGGTCGTCCTAAGGAAGACATTAGAAGGCTTTGTGATTTTAATATAAAGATTTTACCTGGAAGTATCAGAATAGGCTTTTCCTTTCCTCCACCTTATACGCAGAAGACGTTAGCAGGTGAATATGTTGAAAACCCTGTTGAGAATGCAGTTAAAAAGATATTAAAAGGGGCATCTTGGGCTGTTGGTTTAGAGAAAAAAAATGTTGAAAAAATATTTCCTAAAGAGCAAGAGAGGCATCTTGTTCTAACGCAAATAGATAAGATTTCACCTTCTATAGCAGGGAAAGTTTCTAGTGTTGAGTTCAGAGGGAAATTTGTACCTAAGGGGGCGATTATTTTAACAAAAAGGTCAACAGAACGAATCAAGGAAGCAATTGAAAGACCCGTTCCTCCAGAAAAAACTGTCGAAATTGGTGTAATTAGAGAAATTGACTTGGATAAAAAGCATTTTTGGTTAAGAGAACGCCCTGATGGACAAGAACCACTACATTGTGAATATGATGAATCTTTATATGATAACGCAAAAGAGGGATTAGACAAAAAAGTAAAGCTACTTGGAAAGTTACATTTAGATAAATATAAAAAACCGCACTATTTAAAAGTAGAAAGAATAGATATTTTAGGACCGAGAAATTTGTAAATATACTTATAATGTTTATTTTTCACTCTTAATGGGTTTAATCACGATTGCTAATTTTCCATCAATAACTTGGATTTCCCATTCCAGTTGATCTTTTTCGTATAAATAAAATTGTTTTACTATCCCTGCAGGTACTGTCGTTCTGAGAGATTCACTTTTGGATGATGCTTTTGTTAAAGAAGTTTTTTCACCCATGATTATCACTATTACATAGGTATCGTATTATATAATATTTTCTACCTGTAATTATATATAAAATTATACCTAAAACTTTATATACACCTATTTCTATACCTAAATATAGGTAAAATTTAAGGTAAAATATAGCCAAGGGAAAAATTGGCGTCACCCTTGGCAGGAAATACTCTTATGACTGGTAGTCAACGAGTTATCTCCTATAAGCACATTGAAAAGGAGATATATAAGACATTCGAACCATTCAAAAAAACTAAGAGTGTCTCTATTGTTGACTATCTTAAAAATTTTAACACTTCTGTATTTGGACAAAAAAAATATAGAAAAATCAAATTCTCCTATGAATCACTCGTAAAACTTATTCTATTTCAGAAACTCAAAGAAATCAAATTCCAAACACAACTACAGAAATACCTAAAAAAACATAAAAAAGAAAGAACAAAACTAGGTTTAGAACAGCTACCAGATCGAAGAGCAATCAACTATTTCGCTAACCATATATTAGATGAAGAAACAAAAGAATTAATCAAATATGCAGTAGAAAAAATAAAAGAAATAACAGAAAAATTTGGAATAATCTTAGACATCAAAACACTGCAACCAGAATTACCTAGAAAAAAACAATCCAAAAGCAGTATCGAACACAACAAAACTAAAAAAACAAGGGAAATAAGCAAGTATATTAAAAAACGATTTTCTTCTGTTCTTGATTTAAATCTACATAGCAATTCTGTTTATTCAAATAATGATTTTTTAGATCTCCTTCTCCATATGTGTAAGACAAATGATTTTGCAGAAAATGGAAGTAAAACATTTAAAGAAGAAAGAAAAACTGTTCCCAATGGTGATACACTTCTCTATCATCTTAAAAATTATAGAGATATAACACAGTTACAAAAAATATTTATTACGATATTTGAAATGATATGGGAAGCTGCTCGAAAAAACAATATTTTTAATCCACGAAAAAAACTAGATTGTGCGATAGATTTTACAGAGATTTTTTACTATGGTAATAAGAACGCTTCAATGGTAATGGAGAAGAAACCAGAACGGGGAGCACATCATTGTTATAAATTTATATGTCTAGATATAGTAGAAAATGGTAAACGATTTACACTTATTGTTCTACCATTTGGACCATTCGATACAAAAGAAGATATGCTACGGAAACTACTCAGTTATACAAAACAAAGAATCAAAATTAATACATTATTAATTGATAGAGGTTTTTTCGATTCAAAATCAATAGACATATTCAAAAAATACCAAATAAAATTCCTCATGCCATGTACCACAAATGAACGAATCAAAAAGATACTAGAAGTAATGTCAGCACCTAAAATAATCAAAGATTATGAAATGAAAAACACATTGTTTAATCTGGTAATAGTTGATGATGAACAAAATATAAAACGAGCATTTGCAACAAATATAGAATTTGATGAAAACGATGTGACTCTTTCGGATAGATTATTTATGAAATATAGTAGACGTTGGGGGATAGAAACAGGATTCCGAGTAAAAAAATATTCTTTTAGATCAAAAACAACATCTAAAAACTATTTCATACGTCTCTTTTATTTCCTCTTTTCTGTGTTACTCTATAATCTATGGATTCTTATTGATATTCTGATTTGGCTCTCCCTGTTCGGTAGTGTTAAGGAAAGCCATCTGATAACTTCTAAGCATTTTTGCACAATTCTTATTACCGTTGATCATGGGAGTAGTTGACGAATGCTGATTTTAGTTTGTTTTTACAGTTTTTGTCTTAATGTTGAGTAGATTTAGTTCTTATTTTTATTGTTTTTGTATTGGATTTTTCAGTCTATATTTGTAATTTTGATTCAAATTTTATATAATGAAAAAGCATTTATGACATCTATTTGTTAAGCATTAGAAAAGTTTAAATCTACTTTCGGAACTACTTTTACTATGGTAAGTTTTTAATATAGGTTATTGATGTCACCCCAGTTTATGATTAAGGATGATATCTAGGAAGGAATATCTATGAAAAATGTATTTATTAAATGGTTTGAAGAGTTAAAAATTGAAGATGTTCCACTTGTCGGTGGAAAAAACGCTTCACTTGGAGAGATGATTAGAAATCTTGGAGATAAGGGTGTTAATGTTCCAGGTGGTTTTGCTGTTACGGCTTATGCTTATAAATATATGATTGAAAAAGCTGGAATTGATGTAAAAATCAAAGAAATTTTATCTGATCTTGATACTCATGATGTTAAGAACCTTGCAGAAAGAGGAAAAAAGATTAGAGAACTTATTAAAAGAACTCCAATTCCAAAAGAGCTAAAAGAAGATATTAGAGTTCATTATAGAGAAATGGAGAATCGTTATGGTAAAAATGTTGATGTTGCGGTTAGAAGTAGTGCCACTGCTGAGGATTTACCTGATGCTAGTTTTGCAGGACAACAAGAAACTTATCTTAATGTAAAAGGGGAAGAAGAGCTTCTTGAAAAGGTAAGGGATTGTTTTGCCTCTCTTTTTACAAATAGAGCAATATCTTATAGGACTGACAAAGGATTTGATCATTTTAGTGTGTACTTATCAGTAGGCGTTCAAAAGATGGTTAGATCTGATCTTGCTTCATCAGGTGTGATGTTTACTATTGATACAGAAAGCGGTTTTTCAAATGCAGCTTATATAACTGGTGCATATGGCCTTGGTGAAAATGTTGTCCAGGGAACAGTAAATCCAGATCAATTCTATGTTTTTAAACCAACCTTAAAAGATGGGTTTAAACCAATTCTTGAGAAAAAACTTGGCTCAAAAGACAAACGCCTTGTTTATAGTGAAAAAGGAACTGTTCAAAAAGAGGTAAGTGATGATGATCGAAAAAAATTTGTAATTGATGATGATGAGTTAATAACCCTTGCGAAGTGGGCAACCATAATTGAAGATCATTATCAAAAACCAATGGATATCGAATGGGCAAAGGACGGACTTACTGGAGATCTTTACATTGTTCAGGCCCGCCCAGAAACAGTACATTCTCAAAGAGATGTTGCAAGTCTTCTGACGTATGTTTTAGAAGAAAAGGGAAATATTTTGATAGAAGGAGAGGCAGTTGGTAGTAAAATTGGACAGGGAGATGTAAACGTAATTGAGAATGCAAAGGATATTGTTAAGTTCAAAAAAGGCCAAGTTTTAGTAACAGATATGACTGATCCAGATTGGGAACCTATTATGAAAATTGCTAGTGCAATTGTCACTAATAGGGGTGGTAGAACCTGCCATGCTGCAATTATCTCTCGGGAGCTTGGAATTCCCTGTGTCATTGGAACTGGAAGAGGAACAACAGCGCTTTCCGCTGGTTCAAATGTAACTGTTGATTGTTCTGAGGGCGTTGGTAGAATCTATGAGGGTTTGCTGAAGTTTAAGGTAGATGAGCTTAAATTGGATCAGCTTCCTGAGACAAAAACCCAAATTATGATGAATGTTGGTGTTCCAGAAAAGGCCTTTCAACAAGGCCAAATTCCAAATAATGGAGTAGGTCTTGCTCGTGAAGAGTTTATTATAAATTCTTATATTGGTGTTCATCCCCTTGCATTACTTGAATATGAACAACTAAAAGAAAAAGCGCATAATGATCCAAAAATTGCAGAGGTTGTTAAAAAAATCAATGAGAGAAGTATTGGGTATGAAGATAAAGTTGAATTTTTCGTAGACAATCTTGCAAGAGGTATATCAAAAATTGCAGCTGGCTTTTATCCAAATGATGTAATTGTGAGACTATCTGACTTTAAAACAAATGAGTATGCAAATCTTATTGGTGGATTTTTATATGAACCTGATGAACATAATCCTATGATCGGATGGCGTGGTGCATCAAGATATTATGATGAAAAGTTTAAACCTGCATTTAGTCTTGAATGTAAGGCTATCCAAAAAGCTAGAGATGAAATGGGCCTTACTAACATAAAACCCATGGTTCCATTTTGTAGAACTCCTGAAGAAGGTAAAAAAGTTATTGAAATTATGAACGAGTATGGACTAGAGCAAGGAAAAAACAATCTTGAAGTATATGTGATGTGTGAAATTCCATCAAATGTTGTTGTTGCTGATCAATTTGCAGATATATTTGATGGTTTTTCTATCGGGTCTAATGATTTAACCCAACTTACTCTTGGCCTTGACCGTGATTCAGATCTTGTCGCCCATATTTTTGATGAGAGAAATGAAGCAGTAAAAAGACTTGTTAAACAGGTTATTGATTGTGCTCATTCCCATGAACCCCGAAGAAAGGTTGGTATTTGTGGTCAGGCACCTTCTGACTTTCCAGAGTTTGCAGAGTTTTTAGTTGAATGTGGAATAGATAGCATTTCATTAAATCCTGATACTGTTGTAAAAACAAGACTTAAGATAGCAGATGCAGAAAAACGTTTAGGAAAATAATTTAATCTGAAATTAAATTATTTTGTTAATAAATTGCAGTATCTTCATTTTTTTATATATAAGAATTCAACTTATTGGAATTTTTTAATAATCAGGTGCATTATCAAGCATATATTTTTATAAAAGATATAAATACCTAAGAACTCTAGTGATATATATGAATAATAAAATACTAGGTATATCAATAATTATTTTAATTTCGTTTTTGTCTACAAGCGGCTGTATGGAAGATGGTAATTCTTCTGATAATAAAAAACCAAATACAGTTTATGTTGACATTACCGGTGGAGCAGATTTTACCAGTATTCAGGACGCAATTAAAAATGTCGATGATGGGGATATTATTTATGTCCGTGCTGGAACGTATTATGAAATAATAAATATTGATAAAACCGTTAATTTAATTGGTGAAAATAAGGAAAAAACTATTATTTTATATAATAGTAGTATTGCAGGCAATTTAAAAAGTGCTATTACTATTTCTGCAGATAATTGCGTTATTAAAGGATTTAAAATTGATTGTGGTGAACAAAATATTAATAATAAAGGGATAAAAATTACTTCTTCTGACAATTTAATTACTGATAATATCATTATATATGGTGATGACGGTATAAATATTGATGATGGTTCAAATAATAATAAGATTACATTGAATGATTTATCATATTCTCATAAGGGAATTTACGCATACTATTCGGATTATAACAATATATCAAAAAATAATCTTTCTAATTCCTCGGATTTCAGCGTATATCTTTATGGTTCATATAATAACACAATATTTGGAAATAATTTTTCAAACAATAGTATTTGTATTCGTATTACAGGTTCAGATGATAACAGCGTTATCGGAAATATAATAAAAAATAGCGATGGAGGAGTTTATCTATGCTGTGAATCAAAAAATAATATAATTTTTTATAATACATTTATGCAAAATAAAAATTATCATGCCACTGTCGGTAAGACATTAATTAATCAATGGGATAACGAAAGTGTTGGTAATTATTGGGATGATTATATTAAAAAATATCAAAATGCGACACAAGAAAACGGTATTTGGCAAACGCCCTATATGATTGGTAGCGAATCTAACATAGATAGATTTCCTTTGGTAAATCCTATCAATATTTAATTAGATGCGGTCTTTTCTTTTATTATATCTGAAATTTAGCAAATAAGTAAATACTTGGATAGATTCATTAAATAAAGACAATATCCTTATATTATTTACTTCAAAAATTAATATATTTTGATATCAATAGTTACATAATAACGAGTTTGGTATACAAAAAAATTAAATATGTGAACTGCTGTTTTAGTATTTTGGGCAAAAAGTATGATGAGAACAAAAGTTGTTAATGATTCTACAGATTTGGTACCCCTTTTACGGGCATTTGATACAAAAATAAAAAAAGAAGTTTTCAATGAGTTACTTTTAGATTGGAAACCATTAAGTGATATAAAAACCAAATATGGAAATGAAGGTGAGGAGGCTTTAGAATATTTTGATAAAATGAAACTTGTTGAGACCAAATGGACAACACCTGATCAAGGGATTGATGGAAAACCCCAAAAAAAGTATAGATCTTACTATTCAGCTTTCAATATCAATATTTCTTGCCCTGTAAATGAAATATCTGAAATATTTACAGTTGCTTCTTTAAATAGAAAGGAATTTGAAAAATTGGAAGATGATATATTTTCATTTGTAGGTGAGGATGGAAAATTTGGTAATATGGTTGCCGAAAACTTTAATCTTTCAAATCTTGCTTTAAAGGGTCTTGTAAAAAGGTCAAACAAGTTTTGTTATAAAGGTCTAAAACTTTCAAGAAAAGATTAGTTTAATTTTTAAAATAAACAAATGATATTTTAAATACATCTATTATTTCCTTTTTTCACAATGGTTTATGAAATACTAATTCAAGCTCTATGGCTTGTCTTACCTGCTTATATTGCAAATGCAAGTGCGCTTTTATTAGGAGGAGGTACGCCTATTGATTTAGGAAAAACTTGGAAAGATGGTAGAAGAATTCTTGGTGATGGAAAAACATGGCGAGGTCTAATTATTGGTGCATTTGTAGGTATGACTGGTGGTTTTGGGCTTTCAGTTGTCGCAATTTATGCAAACAACAGTGACTTTGCATTTTTAGGTTTAAGCGATTTTGGTCGTTTTCCTTTAATGATTCCAATAATCGGAGGTATCTGTTTTGGGGCACTTTTTGGCGATATTTTTGAAAGTTTTTTAAAGAGAAGAAGAGGTAAAAAACAAGGAGAGGATTGGATTCCATTTGATCAACTTGATTTTATAATTGGCGCTCTTGTTTTATGTTTTCTAATCGCAGGAATATTACAAATTTTAAGTGTTACTTCTTATAACTGGTTTTTTGAAACTTTTAATATTTGGCATATATTTGTTTTAATAATAATTACACCTTTTTTCCATATATTTGCAAATATTGTTCATAAAAAAGCAAGGGCAAGAAATTTAAATAAATAAGATTTTTAAGTTGAATTCTAATATTTAAAAAAACAGTGAAAAAAGATGGAAAAAAAAAGAAAAGATTCCATGAATGAAGAACTTCGAAAATGGCTTGAAGAATCCAAAAAGGATATTAAAAAATATAAAAGAAAAACTAAAACAAAGGAGCCATCTGGGAAATGTCAGATATGTGGAGAAAAAAAGTCAGATTTTGTTTGTATAAAATGTGAAAAATCTATTTGTAAATCTTGTTATTTCAAAATAATTGGTGTTTGTAAAAAATGTGTGCCATCTGAAATTGCCGCTAGATGGGAGGGCTCACAACCCGATTGGGAAAAAGAGCTGGGCGTTGAATGGGTTGATTAATTAGACATTTAAAATATCAATTTTTTCTTTTTGTTTCTCTTTTAATTCTTTGCCCTTCTAAATATAATGCCATCATTGATCGTGCTATTCTCCATGATGATGGATATATAGGAACTCCTGCTGATTTAAGATCCCAAACAAGATCTTCGAATTCTTTTCCTCCAACCCAGGCTGCAAGTATCGGTTTTTTATATTCCTCATGTAGTTTTCGTTCACGTACCATTTTTAATATTGCACCAGTAAACTCTTGAGGTCTGGCATATCCACCATGAACAGATGAAACAATTATTCCATCGATATTCGGATCCTCAAGTAATGCACGAGTGGATGCTTCATATCTATAGAAACCTGCATCCCCTACAACATCTACTGGGTTATTTGGTCTAACCAAATCAGGTAATATTTTGTCAATTTTATTATAGGTTTTTTTTGATAGTTTTGGAACAGTAAGGCCATTTGCTTCACAGGCATCTGTCAAAAGTATTCCGAGTCCGCCACCATTTGATATGATTCCAATACGATTTCCTTGAGCTGGAGGTTGACCTGCAAGAGCTCTTGCCATATCAAATAATTCAATAATATCTCTGCATCTGATACCGCCAGCTTGTTTAATTGCTGCTTCATATATTTTATCACTTCCTGCCATTGAACCAGTATGTGAAGCAGTTGCCCTTGCACCTGCTTTACTTATTCCTGCTTTTACTACAAGAACTGGTTTATGACATTTTTTTATACTGTTCATAAATGCCTTACCGTCTTTTACTGCCTCTATATAAAGACCTATTACTTTTGTATCAGGATCCTGAGCAAAATAGTCAATTAAGTCATCATCATCTATATCGATTTTATTACCAACTCCAATTATTTTTGATATTCCAACAAATTCGTTATTTGCTAGATAAATCATGCCAATACCAAGTGCACCACTTTGAGAAATAAGTGAAAGATTTCCCTTCCGTGCATTTCCATAAGCAAATGAGGCATCTAGTCCGTTGCTTGCATTTTTATATCCCATTACATTTGGTCCAAGAACTCTCATATTTGATTTTTCAATTATTTTAGCAAGTTCTTCTTCTAATTCATAATTTCCAATTTCACTAAAACCAGATGAAATAATGATTACATTTTTCACCTTTTTTTGAGCACAATTCCGCATTATCTGCGGCACAATATTTGCTGGAACAGAAATAAGAACAAGATCAATATCAGAAGGAACATCTGATACTTTTTTATAACATTTTACTCCAAGAATTTCCTTTTCATGCGGATTAATAGGATAAACTTTACATTCATAATCTGAAATTAATATATTTTTTAATGCTGCATGGCCAATTTTTGTTGTATTTTTTGATGCGCCAACAACTGCAATTGTTTTTGGTTTGAAAAAACTTTCAAGTCTATGTGTCATAAATAATTCCCATTTAACATTTAAACAAGCAGTTTATACAACATTTTTTGTTACTTAAACATAGTGCAAAAATGTCCTAAATATATTGTTTCATGATACCGATTACTTCTTTACTTGTTTTTGCTTTTCTATATTCATTAAGAGGTTCTTTATTTAAAATTAAAAAATGTGGCCCCCACTTATATAGCTTTAAAATCTCCTCAGCTTTTTTAATATCATCTAAAATGTATAAAGCTGCAGCAAACGCTTCTAGAGTTGTAAGCTTAAAAGGCTTTCCAAAATTTACTGGATTTGCAGCTATAAGATATGGAAGAGCTCTTGATTTACATCTTTTATCTAAAAATCCAAAACTTGTGTCAGCATTCACCCATGAACAATCTACTGCTAAAATTCCATTTTTTTCTGCATTTTTCTTATCTTCCTTTGAAAAACATCTTTTAGAAAAGGGATTTAATAAAATTGCATCTATTGGTGTTTGCCTAATTTTTGTTTCAAGATTTACATGCCCAAATCTAGCAAGTTTTTTTGCACTGCATTTTTTAGGATCATCCTCATTTGTATGATAAACTATTAATTTCATTTTCCCTCAATTTTAATATCAAAAACAAAATGACTAATTCCTGGTGCATAGGATTTTACTTGTTTATGATTTATAAGTTTTACAAATCTATTATATTCATCTGCAATTTTTTGAATTTGTATTAACGGTTTATCTGGCACGATTTTTTCAGGATATTTTTCATGATAATGTATTGTTCCTTGATAATCTTTTAAACATTCAAATGCAGTTGTTAAGAATTTATTGGTATCACCAATATATCCCATAATAATTCTGTCTGCTACATTTTTTGGAGCAACTTTTCTATTATCCCCTCTTAGGGGTTCTACAATATCTATAACATTATTTAAAACAATATTTTCACAAAGATAATTATATGATATTCTATTTTTTTCACAAGCAAAAATCTTTTTTGGTTTACTATAAACTGCAATTGGTAAAGTAAAATAACCAATTCCTGCAAATAGATCGATAACTATCTCAGAATTGTTTGAGATTTTTGCCATACGAATTCTTTCATCCATATTTCCTGACGAAAACATAATCTTTTTTGGGTCCAGTTTATATTTAACGCCATTTTCATTATGAATTGTTTCAGTTTCTTCTGAACCATAAATAATTTCAACAGTTGGTTTTCTGTATTCACCAGAAATACCTCCAATGCTTTTTAGAACAGTTTTACAATTTAAAACTCTTGCATAATTTTCTGAGATTATTTCTTTATAAATATTAAGTTTGGGTGGAAGAACTAATATTAATACATCACCAATTTTTTCCCATTTTTTAGGAATAATTTTAATAAATTCAGATGGTATTTTTTCTGAAAGAGATTTTTTTATTTCTTCAAATGGAGTTTTAATCATTTTATATTGTTAAATAAGTTAAAATTAAAAAATTTAATCCATTTACAAAAATAGTTTCAACATAGTCTCCGACAACTCTTTTTAGCAATGCTTACATTCCTTTTTTAATATGGATCTTTTTCCTTATAAGCCCCGTAAGAATCAAACTCCAATTATTCAAACAATTAAAAGCTCCCTTGAAGATAGATGTGATCTTGTTTTTGAATCTGGAACTGGCTCTGGAAAGACAATATGCACGCTTTCTGCAACACTTGATTATGCCTTAAAAAATAATAAAAAGGTTATCTATTCAACAAGAACAAACGCACAACAAAGACAAGTTATTTTAGAGCTAAGAGAAATTAGAAATAAAAATCAGGACATCAAAGAAAAACTATTTGGAATAGGCATTCAAGGCAGATCAAAAATGTGTATTCTTGCAAGAAAAGATATGGAGCTTGGAAAGGGGACTTCTGAAGAACTATCACGATATTGTTCGAATTTAAAGAAAAAGGCAAAATCCAAGGGTGATGAGGGATGCATTTATTATAAAAATTTTTTAGATAAGAAATATGTTGAAACAGCAATAGAATGGGTAAGAGAAAAACTTCCAACAGCTGAAGAATTTATTGAATATTGTGAAGATAAAAAACTCTGCCCATATGAAATAAATAAGAGTCTTATGCGCAAATCCATCCTTGTTGTAGTTCCTTATATTTATATTTTTGATTTGAACATTCGAAACATGCTTTTTGACTCTATTGCTGTTCCCGAAGATGATATGATTTTAATAATCGATGAAGCTCATAATCTACCAGATTATATCAGAGATTTATTTTCAGCTCAACTTAGCATGTACATGCTTAATAGTTGCGTTCAAGAAGCAGAAAAATATGGAGATCCATCAATGGCAGATGGAAAGTTTACTGTTTCTGAATTTTGTAAAATAATTATTGATCTTGTTAGAGACTTAAGAGATACATATGTTTATGGTATTTTGGAAAATGGAATAAGAAAAAATACAGCTAAAAATAATGACGCATTTATCCCCTCTCATGAATTTGAAACTGAAATTTTATCTCGTTTAAAAATTACTAGTAAGACCCTTCATGATATTATTGGTGACTTAATTGCATACGGTGAAAAGATTCAGGAATATCGTCAGAAAGAAGGTAAACTTCCTCGTTCATATCTTCATAAACTTGGAACATTTTTAGATTTCTGGATCAGCCTTGAAATGGATCAATATGCAAAACTTGTAGTTGATGCATCAGCAGGTAACAATCCAAGAATTGAAGCATTTTGCCTTGATCCATCAGTTGGCACACAAATAATTAAAGAATTTCATTCTTCAATTCATATGTCAGGCACTCTTGAACCTCTTGAGGAATATCGCGATTCATTGGGACTACCAGATAATACCATACTTGTGGGTTATCCATCAGCCTTTCCCGTAGAAAATAGAAAGATACTCTTTGTTTCTGATGTTACAACAAAATATGATGAGATAATTAGAGATGATAAAATTCTTACCAAAATGAATGTTTATATTACAGAAATTTGTAATAATTTTCCCAAAAATACCATGGTTTTTTTTCCAAGTTTTAATGTTATGAATATGTTTAGAAAAAATAGTGAAATCAAAAAAATAAATCGATGTATCTATTTCGAAGAGCAAAACATGTCACAGAGTGCACTTATGGAGCTTGTATCAGATTTTAAAGAATGTGGTGGCCCTGATGGGAATAGTGCAACATTATTTTCAGTTATTGGTGGGAGAATTAGTGAAGGAATGGATTTTCCTGCAGAACAACTGGAAATTGCCTTAATAGTTGGAATACCTTATCCTAAGCCTACAGCAAGACAAAGAGGGTTGCAAAGATATTATGACCTTAAGTTTAGAAAAGGATGGGAATATACTGTGGAAGCACCTACCGCTAGAAAAATTCTTCAATCAATTGGCCGTCTTATTAGAAATGAAAAAGACCGTGGTGTTGCTGTTATTCTTGATCGTAGGGCAACGCGTTTTAAGCGTTATATACGAGATTTAACTGAATCTAAAAATTTAATGGAAGATATCAGTAAGTTTATAAATAAAAGTTGAGTTATTTTGGTAAAAGATTTGCAATACCATCTTCAATATCATATATTGTATTACATCTTTTACAAGTTAATGAACCAATTATTACTTCTTTTTTTTCTTGTTTTTTTATTTTTAAATCAAGTTCTCCCTTACATGTTGGGCAACATAAAATATCCATCAACTCTTTTTTCATTAATTAATCCTCTCTAAGATACATGGGTCTTTTCTGTCCAATATCTGAGTCCCAGATATACGCCCATTCATCATCAGAAGTTTTTCTTCCTTCTTCTATTATTTGAATGAAATTTCTAACTTGAGAATCCATTAAATCGGCTGCATGAACCACCATTGCTTCAATTGTTTTTGGCATGGTAGGTGAGCCAAACTCGAATTTGCCATGATGACTCAGCATTATATGACAAAGCTTATCTTCAAGATCCTTATCAAACTCTTTTCCTTTTTCTCTTAAATTATTAATTTTTTCTCGAATCAATCTATCTCCAATTACAATATGACCAATAAAATTTCCCTGATCTGTTTTTTCAATAGCTGCTTTTGTTTCATACTCCTTTATTTTTCCTATATCATGAAGTATAGCACCAGCTATCACCAAATTTATGTTGATTCCTTCATACATCTCACATATATTTTTACAAAGTCTCATAACACCAACGGTATGTTCAAGGTTTCCACCAACATAATTATGATGATGATTAATTGCAGATGGCGAAGTGCAAAAATCTTTTACAAACACTTCATCAGAAAAAAATATATCAAGAAGATTTTTCAAATCATTATTTTCAACATTTGCTATTTCTTTTTTAACAACTTTAAATAAATCATCAATTTTTTCTTTTTCAAGTGATCGAATAAAATTAGTGATTTCATATTCATTTTCCTTGCATTTACGGATACTACCAACTGTTTCATTAATAGATATTTGAGGTTTATCAGCAAAAATTTCAACATTTCCAAGTCTAACTTCTATTACATCACCAATTTTAAAACTATCATATAGTCGTTTCACACGTCCTTTATTTTCTCCTCCCCAATATTTTAAATTAATTTCACCAGTTTTATCAATTATAACAAGGTCAAACCATACACCTTTTTTATATTGTCTTGGGGGATTTTTTATTTTTACTGCATAAATGTCATTTACAACATCGCCTTCACGAAGATTTTCAATAAACTGCTCTTTTTTTATCTTATCAGAGTTTGTATCTATCATTGTTTGTTCATCCTTTTTTTTATTGTACCTATAAAGATTTTCCATTAATTTCTCCCTCAAATAAGCACAGGATTTATTATCCTATTGTCTTAAGGTTTAAACATTTTTCTTTATTTTAATAATTAATTGGTTTATATATTGTCTGTTACATTTTATATCAAAATTTATAATTTAGCATATAAAAACCAAAAACCAAACACCATACAAAACCAGGAATTATTACTATTGCTTCAGGAATTGCAATACCTTTGAAAAAAATAAGTGTTACTGGTGCAATTGCAGATATAATTACAATAATTAAGGCAAAAATTCCCATTTTCCTTAAAAATTGTACTTTACTTTGATAATTTTTTAACCCAAAGGCTAAAAAACCAAATGGAAATGCAATAAAAAATAACCCAGATATATCAATATGCTCTGGGAGTGGTAGAGGATAGACGCCAACACCTATTAAATATATTGCACTTAAAGCAAAAATTGTAGGGCCTATTCTTTGCTCAATTAATAAAAGATGTAAACCAATTGAAAAAATTAAGAGAAATAATCCAATTATCATAAGACTATAATTGAAACAGGATATACCATAATCTAGTCTACCAAGATCACTAATTGCATTTTCTGTCCAATTAAAACTGGGAGCCTGTGAAATTCCACATGAAAGCAATGTTATTGTATAAATTGGTAAAATAAATCCACAAATTCCTGAAAATCTAATAAACCTATTAAATAACATAATTTTTCCCTTCTTTGATCATTTTTGTTTTCATACTAAGCTTTCTGAAAATACCTGGTTTTTCAGTATGAATCGGAAATAAAACCTTGGTTTTTACTTTTTCAATTAATTCTTTTAAATCAGCTCCAAAAATATGACCTGAACAATGTGATTGAACAAAATCAAGATCAAAGAATTTAATCCAATTAATCATTCGTTTATATGAAATTTCCATTTCTTCATTAAATGGTTCAGACAGTGAATGAATATATTTTCCTTTATAAGGTTTTAAATCTACAAACATGTTAAAATACCAGAAATTAAGAACTAACATGTAATCATTTGGTTTTTTAGTAATATCCTCGGCAGTGATAATATTTGGATAATTAAGCCTTCTTTTGATATACCAATCTGTATAATCTTCATCAATATAGGTTCCAGTAAGTCTCTTAGGTTTTAAAATTAAAATATTTTTATCTTTGCTATCAGGTGATCGTATCTTTTTATCTTTATGATATTTTTCTAAATAACATGCATGTTTGAAACTAATGACAAGTTTTTTTTCTAAATCTTTTGAAATTTGATAAAATGTTCTGAATCGATCAACATCCTTAAAATTAAAATCAACAATAGTAAGACGTTTATTTTCAAGTATCTTTTCTTTGGATTCATTATAAACCCTTTCTTCCGATTCATCCGATTCTAAAACATCAATTCTAGTGCCTTCTGTTATCATAGCAATTGGTTTTACTCCTTCTGCGGCTTTTACAAAATCATCTGTCATTTCCGCATGGGTTCCATGCATTCTTAGATCACCTGTGTAAATAACTGCACCTTTTGAAGTATGTATAATGAATCCATATGAGCCTGGCACCGAATGGTCTATGTGCCAGGGTTCTATTTCTAGTGAATCAATTTTTACCTTGTCACCAGTTCTAAAAGTCCGAAATTCTCTTTTAATAGGAGGATTTTTATAATCACTCTTATAAATTGGCCTTTCTCTAAAATTTAAAACCTCGTTTTCAATGTCTCTTTTGCTTTGTTCATCAATTGCTTCTAGAATATATTTACAAGTTTCACCACAAAAAATTGGAATATCCTTATGAAGAAAGGAAATATAATTGGCATGATCAGCATGTGCATGAGAAAGTAATACACCTTGTATATCTACTTCTTCTGGTTTTTTTCCAAAATGTTTTAGTAAATCCTCTCTATAAACTCCTTTTATATCTGGAATAAGTCCCATTGTTATAAAATCACCTATTCCATTTGCAGATCTTGGTGTTAAAAATTCTTCAAAAAATTTTTGTCTTCTTCCAAAACTCATCCCAAAATCTAAAAATATCTTTGTGTCATTATCTTCAAGTAGAATTTTATTTCCACCGATTTCCTTTATCCCACCATAAAATCGTAAATTAACCAATTATTTTCACCGCAATAATATTTTATCTGAAAAAGTATAGATAAACTTTATTGAATAAAAAAGAAAAAAGATGTTAGATTTTGTTATTATTTATAACTTTTTTATGTCATAAGAAGTGTTAATATCTTTTCCAGCAGTGGAACTCTCTGTAAAAGTTTTTCTAGAAACTCGAAAAGATTTAGTAAAATATGGTTTCTTGTTCTTGGTGTTTTAAGAGTTATTGGAATTTCCTCAAAATCATTAACATCGTTTAGATTTATCACTTTTACATCACCAATAAATTCTGCTCCTGTATCAGTTGGTGCAACAACTGTTACTTGCACTATAACTGCTGGGTCCTCAGGAGTGAGTTCGTTTCCATGATCTGGTGTAAAGGTCCATGTTCCCCATTCAGGATATTCACTTATTTTCCAATAAAGTTTAGATGTTGGCTCACCTTTATTTTCAACAGTAAAAGATCCTGTTAATTCTGTCCCAGGTTCTACATTATTCCATTTTAGATTACCGGTACATTCGAGATTAGGAACAATTTGCTGTTCTTCTCTTACTGTAAATGACCAGATAGGTCCTTCTGTTATTTCTCCAAATGCATCTTCTGCAACAATCTTCCAATAGTAAGTTGTCTCGTATTCTAATTCGCCAGGCTCGTAATTTGTTACGGTTTGATGTTCTGAAACAAGAGTACTTGGATTTGGATTTTCATCTAAATAGACATCATAGTATGTTGCATCTCCATCTGGGTCTCCACCGTCCCAATCCAATGTTGGATTTTTAGGAACACCTGTTTGTCCATCAACTGGATTTGGATTGCTTGGAGTATTTGGAGGATCATTTCCTCGTGTGGTAAAGGTCCAAAGAGGACCGGTTGATTGCGCTTCAAAATTGTCTTCTGATACTATTTTCCAATAATATTTTGTGGTAAAATCTAATGTTCCTGGATCGTAACTTTCTTCTGATTGGCCAGATGATACTAATGGTGGGTTGCTATTGGTTCCAAAATAAA
>CAYFVP010000007.1:0-10456 GCA_964346655.1 uncultured Thermoplasmatales archaeon | reverse complement strand
TGGAGGGTAAGAGGGAGATTGAGTTGTTTACTTGGGATTGTGTTGCTGGTAAGACTATTGATGTTTATAATATGGTGTAGTTTTGTATGACTTCGGTTTGTATTTATTTTGAGGTTCATGATATATTAATTAATGAATTTACAATTGTTTCATATTTTTTTAGTAATTAAACTTAAGGTTCTATTTTTATAATTTAAAATAAGAAAATTATAAATATTATAATATATATTACTTTATTATATAATACGATGAGGGAGGTGAAGATGAAAGAATTGGGGGTGATGTGTAAAAACATTCACCCCTCTTAACCTTTTTTAAAATAAGACTATATGATAATTTTTATGAAGAATTTATCTTTAAATTAATATTAGTTTAAGGTCAAAAAATTTGCTCTAATTTAATCTCAATTTTTTTTAAACTTTCTTATTTGTATTTATGAATATAATATGATTAATAATTATAGACATTTTATTATTGATATATAAGTGATAAATATTATTTATGCATTCAATTTTATAATTTTAATAGAAAATATTAAATAATATTAAATTCAAATATAATTATGTTATAGAAAAACTGTTTCATGACTTAGTTTGCAGTATCAAAATTAGGCAATGTGATCTAAAATGGCTATAACCAAAAAACTAGTAAAAATTAATCAAAACAAAATGATGGTGAATTAATAAATGCCTGGAGTGGTAATTATTCTCATAGGATTTGTAATGGGTATTATGACAATGACTATTATAAGTTTATATAAATGGGTATTAAAATATTGGAATAATGAATTTTAATAATATTTTTTGAAAATAAATTTACTAAAATATTGGATTGTGAAGAATTTTTTATAATGATATTAAATAAGATTTTCATAAAAAAAAATCATTGAAAAATATTTTTAATATCTATAAATTTTTTTTATGTTACTTTTTCTTCTTGGCTTTTGATTTTGATGTTGTTTTTTTCTTTTTTACAGTTGGCTTTTTTTCAGATTTTTTCTTTTTTACCCGCTTAGTTTTTTCTTTTGACTCTTTTGTTTTTTCCTTTTTTTCAACAGGTTCCTTTTTCTTAGGTTTAGGTTTTTTATCCTTTTCAGCTTTTTCTTTTGGTGCTTTCTTCTTTTTGATTTTTACTTCCCCATCACCTACGGGTGCAATTTCATATTCCTGAGGTTCTGCTTCGGCTTCTTCAACCTCTTCTTTTAAAAGTATTGGCTCTTTCTTTTCTCTTTCTTCTTTAAGAAGTTCCCTACGAGATTTCTTGAATTCAAGTTCAGGAAGATAGGCCTCAACTACACCATCATCAAATTTCACTGCTTTCACTCGGATTTTACTAGGAATATTATATTTTCCCGAAGACCAGAGGGCATTGTTTAAAGAGTCATCTATCCAGATATCTTTTTCTTCAACTTTCATATGTTTTGTTAAATAACACTTTACTCTCTTAATAGCAGTTGGTGCTGCCTTTGATAGATTAAATCCAGTTTTTTTTAAGGGAATAACATATATTCTTTCTATTTCTTCGGCCATAATGATCAGGATCTCTTAAGCTTGCTTCTACGCCAATTACGTGTTTTAGGATGACGGGTAAAACGCCTGTTGGTCTTAATCATTATCCAGGCAGGTACTCGTCTATTACTTTTTGTAGCTTTATTTAATCGAATCTTTTTTCCAAGACTTTTATGAGTTGACATAGGACTCTACCTTCTTTTGATTTTGAAATCTCTTTTTTTTGGAATTATCTTTGAAAGTATCAACCGTAACTGTTCATCGTTTATTTTATTTTTGAGTTGTTTATTTCGTGCTAACATTATTAATTGGTTTTCTATAGATTCAGCCATATCAGGTCTTGCAACTTTTATTCTACCAAGTCGCTCCCTAGCTTCAGTCGTAAGAATATTACGGAGTATAGCCTTTTTTTGTTCTTCAAATTCCTCTCTCTGACGTTCTTGTTCTTCCATTGACTCTTGAAGAATCGCTTGTTCCTGCAATTCTTGAAGTTTTTTTTTCCTTAATTTTTCCAGTTCTTCATCCATATACTCAATATAACTATTTTATAGTTTTAATACTTTTTTAATTCAGGGTAGTAATCTTCAATATCCTTAATAACATCACTAGAAATATTATCTAAAAATGATCGGCCCTTGGAAGTAAGTATTCTTCCCCTTCCCTTTATTTTTGAAACATAACCTGCTTTTTCAAGTTGTTGAACAGCCCGTCTGATAATAGATCCACTACCACTTTTTGCCTTATAAGGCTTAGAACCGCGATCCTGTTTTCCACCATATTCGGCTCTAAGATGTTCGACACCAATCACATTATTAATGTAGATTTTTCTAAGGATTGATGCACATCTTATGTACCACCAATTTTTTTCTGTAGGGGGATTTTCTTTATCGACTCCAGTCCTAGAATAAATATTTGCTGTCGGAACTTCAATTGCATTATCATGTTCTAGCTTTTTTGCAACAGCTTGAATTAACTCTTTTGCAGGCACATCAAACACGGTTGTCATATATTTATTACTCCTAATAAAGGGATAATTTTGGGTAACGGTAATAATCCATGAGTTATTTAAGCCTAGCGGATGAGTAAAACTAGGATTTTTTAAGTGGAATTCTTGTAAATCTATTGCAAACCTTACAAAAAATAATAATTCTCTTTTTATGTAATCTAATCCTACAGTTATTATCAGGTAAAAGATAACAATAACAATGTTTGCAATATTTGTGTTTTAAATTATTTGGAATTGGAGTTAAATTTCGCATTGATATTTTTCTTGCAATCTCAACATATCTATTTGCAAGATTAAAATTTTCAGATAATGCTTTTTTCTCAGCTAAGTCGAATAATTTAATGATTCGTTTTTTTGCAATTGATTTTTGAACCTTTTTATTTTTTAAATTCACGTTTAACATAATTAAATCAATAATCATTTAAAAAAATATTTGATATTTTTTTAATATTTTAAGATTAATCCTTATCTTAACATTTTTAACATTAATGTAAGAGTATTATCATTTTGAGAAATGAATATACTTAAGATATAATTTTAAAAAATAAGAGATAAATATATTACTTAACATCCTTTTTCAAATGGAATTTTTTCCAGATATATGATATAATAATAGTTGTTACCAAACTAATAATAAAAATCCCAATTGTAATTAAAAAATTTTTTAATAAATCTGCTTTAATTAATAAAACAGTTCCTAAAGAAAACATTATAATACCTGAAAAGAGTTTTAAGATTCGACCCTGCCACTCTGATAGCTTCCATCTTCCCAAAGTTATGACAACAGCGATAGTAAAAATTAATAGAGGAATTATATAGATAATGTTGTAAATTATAAGATAAAGAATATTTTGAATATTTCCTAATGCAAATGTTTTAAGTACTCCAAGATAAACTACTGGTAAAACAAGGGAACACGCAAGTTCTACAGTATTTGCAGTTATTGCTAGAACAATAGTTGCTACAATTAATACTGGAAGTGAAGTAATCTTTACGATTTTACGCATTTGTTTATACAATTTTGGTTTCTGACTTTCAGGAATACTAGCAGATAGACCTTTTTTAAAAAAGAAAAAATCCTTAATATTAAGTCCACCGAAAATAATTGCCACAAGACCTGCAATAATTGCAATAAAAAATTGTTCTTTTACTGTAGTAAAGAAAAATAGAATTGTAATCATTAATAAAAAATAGATAAAACCTGAAAAAAATATAAAGATGCTACCTATAAGAAGCATTCTTTTTCTAGAACGCGTATAGATTAATAGGCTAAGTAAAAACAACAAAATAAAAAATGCACAAGGATTAATACTATCTAAAGCCGCAATAATTATAGTAATTATGGGTAAAGATACACCTTCAGGATCAAAACAAAAGGTTCCAAAAGGTGTTTCAATACAGTATAAATCCTCTCCCTCTGGGGGACCATCTGTATAATTACCAGAAAGATGATAATCAATAGAATCTTTTAAATTTGGAATTGTTATTTTTTCATAAAAAAAAACGTTGAACTTCCCATTAGACTGATTTAAAACAACAACACCTGGAGGCACCTTGAAATCATAATCATAAAATTTATCCAAATTTTCAGTAATTGACAATGAAAGCCTTTTAACTGTTATATTATTTCCATAAAATTTTTCTATCTCTTCTATTTCATCGTATTTCTCCTGGCAATGATCGCAATCCTCTGAAAAATAAAATTCAACTATAATACTACTTTCTAAAGCTACTGCTGGTTTAATTAAAGAAAAAACACAAAGACATGAAAAAATGATAATTATGAAAATGTGTATATATCTTCTCATCAGAAGTTGCTCCGCTTTAATTTCAACCTGAAGTCATATTAAATATTTAAGTTTTTACAACAAAAAGGAATATTTCATGATAAATTATTATAAATTTTTAAATTCCACCAACAATGAACTTAAATATAATCCATGTGGCAAATAACATTATAAACATGTGTTTTATACCAGAAACCACATTTCCTTCTTCAAATACACCAGTTACAATACCCATTCCTGCTGTTTGAACTAGTGCTGCATAAAAAAACAAACTTAATATATCAACATATTTAATTCCTGCAGAACCTCCCATTGCTACTGCAATACCAGTTCTTCCCTCACCAAGCATTGAAGGAAGTAGATTTTTACAAAGGACAATCATAATTAATAAAAAAACTCCCATTCCAACATAGATTACAGCTACATATGAAAGCATACTAGCTCTTCTTTCTGAATCTATTAATCTTATCTCTTTTGCATCCTTTGAAGCTGCCTCCAAGATATCAGCAACATTCCCACCACTTCTACTAGCTTCATTAATTAAAGAAACTGTTCTTCTAATTAATTTAGTATTAACTCTTTTAGAAAATGCATTTAAAGCATTTTCAACACTGCTACCCCAAGATATCTGTCTTGCTATTTTTTGGATCTCAGGAGTTAAAACTCCATAATTGCCTCTTGAAGAGTACATAATTGCCTTTGTAAAGTTCATACCAGCTTTTCTAGACTCAGCAAGATCTCTTACAAAATCCGGAAAACGATAATTAATCTTGTGAACCCTACGTTGGTGAATTAATTGATAAATACCAAAAACACCTGAGAAAATAAGTATAGCTATTAAAAAATAATCCAGAGCTGATCCAAGAATTAGCGCACTTTCCCCTGAACCAATAACCCATGGTTTAAAAATTCCAGCAATATTTAATATTCCAAAAACAATACAAATAATTGCTGGGACTGCAGCACCAATATAAACAAATAATCTAGTAAGCTGACCAGTTGACAACAACTGTTTTATAATACCTGGTTTTTGAAGAATTTCTTTATTTTGTTCATTTTCCATTTCTTTACACCTTTTCAGTCATTCCAGATAAAACAACTGCAAAACCAAAATGAATTAACGGACAAATAAAAAATACAAAAATGTACATGAATGTTAATTGACTGGGATCTGCACTTGAAATAATCATCAATAACGGAATTATTATAATAATTAACAGAACCCCTGCTACAGCAGCAGTTACATAGGCTTCAGCCATTATACCCAAGCTTTCTATAAGTTGTTTTTGCACAACTCTATTTTCACTTTGATATTGTTCTGCCTTAGACATAAAATATGATTTTAAACCCCCACCAGATTGAACTGTGACTATAGCTCCTTGCAAAAACTCCTTAAATTTTTCTGAAGGTGTTCTATTAATGTTATACTTAATTGCTGAAATTATATCTCTACCAAGTAATCCTACATCCCTATAAATCCACAAAGCTTCATCTCTTATTTCACCATATATTTTTTGTTTTGAAAGACTTTTAAATATCTCTGTGGGGGTAATTCCTGCTGATGACATAGCAGAAATAAAATTTAAGGCATATGGTAAATTTAAATCAATCTTTTTACTTCTACTTTTTGCTTTACTTGCAGGCATGGCCATGAAGTAAAAATAAACCATAACTGTTCCAAAAAGGGGAATGAATAGCAGAATTATAATACGCCAGAAATCAAGTGAAAATAGAAATATCAAGCTAATATATATGACGGAAGTAATAATTGCAACCAGAATTGTATTGACCCAAGCAGATGATATATAAGCTCCTGGGCGAATATCAATATGAGCTCGTTCAAGATCTGTTTTTAATTTCTCTGATGCAAAAGCTTCTGCAGTTCTCCCAAACCATCGATAACACATTTTTTGATAATTATTCAATGACATTGTTGTTTCCTCCCTCTTCTAACAATTCAGATGATTCTATATTTTGATTCTTTTTCAATTCTTTGAATATCTTTTTAACAATTTTTTTGTTTATTCCATCAATCTTGATTAACTCTTTTACTGAAGCCTTTTTCAATTCTTCAATTGTTCTTATACCATTATCGTATAGTAAAATTGCAGTTTTTTCATCAATTGAATTTAATGAGTTAATTGTTACATTTTCATTTTTCACATCAGTTTTTTCCTGTTCAATTTCTTTATTTATTGATTCTTCGCTTGACTTCTTTTTTCCTTTAGACTTTCTTTTTGACTTTCTATTTGTTTTTTTAGTTTTAACTGTGCTTTTTTTAGTTTCCCTAATTTGCATTAAAAATTCATCAGGGTTTTCAGTATATCTGGAAACAACCTTTCCAACTTCGTCATAGGTTCTAATATTTTTTTCCTTCATCCACTCAAGAACATCTGCTCTTCTCCTGATCTCTTCGGAGATTTCCTCTTTGCTAAGATCCCATCGAGCTCTGATACCTTCTAAAACATAACTTTTACCAGTGTATATAAATTTATCTTCAATAGGATCCCAGCGGAATACTTCATTTGTTAAAATCTCTTTAGTTGTCGGATCAACATCAAGAATTTCGATAATTTGTTTACATCTTCTAACTCTTTTTCCTTTAACCCTTGTGGTAATATGAAGGGAAACAATATCTAAAGATTGTAACATTACTCTAGGTATATCAATAGGTTTTCCTTCAAGTCTATGGATAAGGGACTTTGCTGAATCTGCATGAACTGTTGAATATGTGGCATGCCCTGTTGCCATTGCTTGGAATAAAACGTAGGCTTCTTTTCCACGGATTTCCCCCACTATAATATACTCAGGCCTTTGACGAAGTGCAGCTTTCATGAGATCATAAAGGTCTATCTCACCAACCATTTTATCAGCTACAATTTCACCAAAACCTGAACGTGATACACCTGGTATCCAATTGGGATGTGGAAGATTTATTTCTCGGGTTTCCTCAATAGAAACAATTTTTGACTCACGAGGAATAAATAATGATAAAGCATTCAAAACTGTAGTTTTACCTGAAGCAGTACCACCAGCAATTAATGCGTTAACTCTATTTTCAACTCCAAGCCATAAGTAGGCTAAGATTTCAGATGAGACTGTATTAAGACCAATTAAATCAGGCGGAGTAATGGGATCAGCTTTAAATCTTCTTATTGTAAAAGTTGAACCCTTAGTAGTTACTTCAGTACTTAAAGTCATCTGAATTCTAGATCCATCTGGTATTGTTGCATCAAGCATGGGCTCTGCAATACTGATATGTTTTCCGCATTTCTGGGCAAGACGGATAACAAAATACGAAAGTTCTTCCTCATCAAAATAAAAAATATTACTTTTAAGTGATCCGTATGTTCTGTGATATAAAAATATTGGAATTTCGTGTCCATCACAGGAAATATCTTCAATATTTGGATCTTTCATCAAGGGATCAATTTTACCATAACCCAAGGACTCTCTTTTAATATAATAAAGAATTTTCTTTTTTGTTATATCATCGACTTCAATTTGATAGTTATCAAATATAGTATCTACTTGTTCGATTAAATAATTTTCAACCCTTTTCAAATCAAGTTCATCAAGTCTTAGTTCCAAGGTTGTTAATAACGTCTCCCAAATGTAATTAAGTAATTTTTGTTCTTCCTCAGATAAAAAAGGTTCAATCACTTTATAACTTTTTTCAAGTGTTTCTTGATTCTTAAATATTTTTGCATATGCATAAGGTTCATATAACGGATAGAAATCAAGTTGTACTAATTCTTTTTTAAAGACAATTGAACCAGTCTTACCACAATTCGGACATTCAACATTTACTTTTTCACCAGGTCTACCCATACAAGAAATTTTTGTTTGACATTTTGGACAAATCGCTGTTTTTTTGATCATTATTTCTTAACTCCCTTATTAATTTTTTTTAATGTTTCTTCGGGAGCTTCAGTGTATTGTGACACCAATTTTGCTACATCTCTAAATTCTCTTATATCTTTTTTATTCATCCATTCTACAACCTTAATTCGATTCTTGATTTCATTTGTCATATCTTCTCTCGACATATCCTTTTCAGCTCTTATTCGTTCCAAAACATAACTTTTCCCTGAATAGATGAATTTATCTTCAACAGGTTCCCAACGAAATACTTCATTTGTCAAAATTTCTTTTGTAGTAGGATCAATATCAATGATTTCGATAATCTGTTTGCATCTTCTTGCTCTCATATTTTTAACACGGGTAATTATATGTAGACATACCACATCTAAAGACTGTAACATAACTCTAGGAATATTAACAGGCTTTCCTTCAAGCCTATGAATAAGGGATTGAGCAGAATCTGCGTGAACTGTTGAATATGTGGCATGTCCTGTTGCCATTGCTTGGAATAAGACATAGGCTTCTTTTCCACGGATTTCCCCAACTAAGATATACTCAGGTCTTTGACGAAGTGCAGCTTTCATGAGATCATAAAGATCTATCTCACCGATTACTTTATCAGCAACAACTTCGCCAAAACCTGAACGAGATACGCCAGGTATCCAATTTGGATGTGGAAGATTAATTTCTCGGGTTTCCTCAATAGAAACAATTTTTGACTCACGAGGTATAAAGAGCGATAAAGCATTTAATGCGGTTGTTTTACCCGATGCAGTTCCACCTGCAAATAATGTATTAATACCATTTTCTACTGCAATCCACATATAAGCTACCATCTCAGATGACATAGTATTAAATTCAACAAGGTCAGGTGGTGAAAAGGGATCTGCTCTGAATTTTCTGATCGTGAAAGTTGAACCTCTTGCTGTTACTTCATCACTTAATGTCATTTGAATTCTTGACCCATCTGGCATTGTTGCATCAAGCATAGGTTCTGCAATACTAATATGCTTACCACATTTTTGGGCAAGCTTATAAACAAATGATGATAGCTCTTCTTCATCATTAAATCTAATATTACTTTTTAGGGAACCAAACTTCCTATGATATAAAAAAATGGGTACACCTGAACCATCGCAAGATATATCTTCAATATTTGGGTCTTTCATTAGGGGATCTATATTTCCGAATCCTAATGAGGTTTTATTGATGTAATAATATATCTTTTTTCTTGAATCCTCATCAATTTTTATATCATAATCAGAAATGATTTGATCAACTTTTTCGAGTAAATATCTATCTTCCCCTTTTTGTTCTAGTTCACTCGTGTCAATTTCAAGATTAGCTATTGTATCCATAATAAATGCAAAAATATTTTTCTCTTCTTCAGTTAATGCAGCTTCAATTAAGAAATAACATTTATCTAGACTTTCTCTTTCGCGAAGAACTTCAACATATGCAAAAGGTTCATGAACAGTATAAAAACTAAGTTCCTCCCATTCTTTATCTGATAAACCTATATCGGCAAGGGTTACTAAATCTGACTTAAGAATCCCATCAACTGATTCTAATTCACCTAGGCTTTCACTTTCAAGAGTAAGTGATGTTCTTAATTTTTCCTTAGCAATAGTCTCAGGACTTAATCCATTAATTGATGTTTCATCTTCAAAATAAAACTGATCATGTTTTATATTTTTTGGAGATATAGGAACACGTTGTAGGTCAGCCATAACTTGTTTCTTTTTATTTAAATTAATTTTATGTCCTGATGGTAATCCATTTATTCTTTTTTTAATATGCTCTTCAGCAAGTTTAATAGCTTTGACTTCACCCTGATCTAACTCAGTAAATCCATCGACTTTTGAAACACTTTCTTTTATTTTATCATCAATAAAACTTATTTCGTCTTCATCAAATTCATCTTTATTAGGGAGGTTTTCAACTCTAAAAACAAACCTTTTTTGAAAAAGATCTGGTGTTTCTTTTTGTAGTTCTTTTTTTGTTGGCTTTTTAAACAATGCTTTTTCTTTTTGTATTGTGGGTTTTTTAAATGTAATTTTTCTTTTTGTTTTGTCTTTTGTTTCTGTTTCAATCTTTTTTATTTCTTGCTCAGGTTCTATTGTTTTTTCTTTTTCTTCAATTTCTTCATGTTCTTCTTTGATTATTGGTTCTATTGTTTTTTCTTTTTCTATTTCTTCATGTTCTTCTTTGATTATTGGTTCTATTGTTTTTTCTTTTTCTTCAATTTCTTTTTCTAATTCTATTGATTCTTCTTCTGTTTTTTCTATATC
>CAYFVP010000006.1:0-1593 GCA_964346655.1 uncultured Thermoplasmatales archaeon | reverse complement strand
GGATACAAAGCAAAAAAATTATCCCTTCCATGGCACCAACTACCGAAATAAATGACTCCGTCATTGTCAATAGCAGCAGAACCTTCAATATGCCCTTTCCAAGGTTTATACCACCATTTTTCATATCCTGGATTATCAATAGTATTATATGGACTTCTTCCAGTATTTCTTGAGTCATAACAATACATAGGCCAAGCACTATCCATAGGACCACCCAATGGTTCAGTAAGTTGCTTAAATGATTCTATTTCCTTTGAGTCAATGTTCTTATAATCTGATTTAATATCTATATCATCCCTTGGCTCATAACTATAGATTTCATCAACACTATAAGCATCATAAAATTCAGGAAGAAGATGTCTATCCAAAGTCACTTTTGATTCTATTACATTCTGCCCAACACTCATCGGAGCCAAGGCTGACAAGATGAATAAAGATATGATTCCAAATGTGAGAAGTCTTTTACTCAAATATGTTACCTCCTCCAATAAAATAAATCAAATACTGGGTATATAAAACTTTATAACAATATAAACCATTATAAAAAAACTTCAATAAATTAACTAAAGATAATATTTAACATTCATTTAATAAATAACTATACCCCACCACACCACCCCAGCCCCTACGTTAATTAATTCTTACATACAACATACAACATACAACATAATATAAACTATAAATAACTTAAAAACCAGTTTTCAAAAATATACATATACAAAAAAAAACATATGTGCACGTGCACGGTTTATACATATGTCGTATACTATTATAATTATAATATAACAATTCCATTTTGAAATTAAATTCATAAAAAAAAAACAATATTAGTATAATATTCAACTTACAATATATATGAATACAAATTTGAATTATTCCAGATCCTGCAACATTTCCTGCAGAAACCCCTTAAAATTAAAAAACTCTTCATCCTTAAATGATTCTACAAGATTATCCAACCAACCACTTTCAATATAAACCTGATACAGAGCATCACGGACAATTACACTAAAAGGTTTATCTAATGCAAGAATTAAAATATCATGTAAATCCTTATCAACACGAACACCAACAGAATTACGATTAGTACTAATTTTTTTATTATGCTTCTTTATATATACCACGCTCCTTTAATTAAATCCAGCTTTAATATTAAAAAAAATAATAGCAAATAAAAAAAACCATAAAGAAAGTAATAATAAAAAAACAAATACCCATATAACAAAAACTTATCTATTACTACAATAACACACAAATTAAACAACCTCCAAATTACACCAAATATCAAAAAAATCACAACAACGTTTAATTTCTTCAAGTAAACAATTAAACTGTTCACCACTAGGAATACCACTAACAATAATTTTATTACCATCAACAACTTTTACATTCAAAACATATCACCACTGTTAAAACGACAAAAATCACAAAGAAACACATACATAATTTCACCATTACTACTAAAAACATCAACACAACTATGAATACGTTGACAACCACAATCATTACAAAAACTAACAATCACAGAATCAATACAGATATCATCCCATTTTTTTTCAGATAAAACAGAACCTTTAATTATTTTCTGACACA
>CAYFVP010000005.1:0-20766 GCA_964346655.1 uncultured Thermoplasmatales archaeon | reverse complement strand
CTTTTTGAGCATTACAATTGCGCCTAATGGAATTGTTGTGTTTTGATTCATAAAAGAATATTGGGAAAAAACTCCTAATATTCTTTTTCATTAGGCGCTAATGTGGCAAAATTAAGTTATTAAAACAGGTTTTTAAAGAAAAAGCAGTTATAAAAAAATTTAGGGAGAGGAAAAATGATTGCAGATAACCTAAAAAAATTAGGAAAATATGCTGAAGACTTGGAAAAAGAAGACCCATTTGATTTGCTAAATAATTACATTAATGAAATTTCAAAAGAATTAGAAAATATTTCTGATTATCATTCAAAACTTGGAAATGAATTTGGAAATGATCTTACCAAGGTTATTAAACAATATACTTTAAAGAATTTGTTACCCTCATTAATTTCATACCATATATTAAGTTTACTTGTTAGTTTTATAAAAAAATCCTTGATCGAAAAGAAAGCTTTTTCTTTAGGAATAGAACCAAATCTTTATAAACAAGAAATGAAATTTTTATTCAAAGGGAAGTGGAAATAAAACTAATAATATGCTCTTCAGCATTTAAAAATTTTTAAAATAAAATCCTTTGTTGACGGAGCCTTAATACAAAAAAAACAAATAATACTGGTTCTTTATAGACATTTAAATGCAGATATCTGGAGAGCTATCCAAAGAAAAAATAATTGTAAAAAAACCAAAAGATGCAGGTAGACTTTATAATAAAAGTCATTTTGGAAAAATGACGTCAAAAGATTATCTTGAATTAGATTTGCTAGAAGGTGTTTTTTTAAAGGATGAAGGTAAAATTAGAATCTTTCAAAAAAAGCAAGAACTCGATTTTCAAAAACTTGTTAAAATTGCAGTAAAAAGTATTTCAGATTTTGATAAAAAATATTTAATCTTTAAAGATTTAAGAGCAAGAGGTCATGCCATAAAGCTCAGTAGAAGTAAAAATTTTTCTTTTCATGATTTTAAAAAGCGGTTTATTGTTTCAACTTTTTCAGAACGAGATTGCTTTGATATTGATGAAATAGTAAAATTGGTAAAAAAAGTACAAAAAGAAAATTGTGAATTATGGTTTGCTCTTGTCGATGAGGAGGGAGATATTACATATTATAAAGTTTCGACAGTTGATCTTATTGGAAAAAATAAGGAGCATTCATATAATAAATCAAATGGTTTTTTATTAGATAATAGAGTAATACTTTTTGATAAAAAAATTTCAGAAGATATGCTTAAACAGGAGTTTTATGGTAAACCATTTGGAGATGGCTTACAAGTTTCTATTATAGAAGCATTATTTTTACTAGAGAAAGGTTTTCTTGAGATTTTGTCTGAGGAAGGTAAAAAAATTTCAAAGACAAAATTAGAAAAATTACAACCTGACTTAAATTTTAGATTAAAGGTTTTTAAAGATTTGAAAAAACGAGGGTTGATTGTGAAAACTGGTTTTAAATTTGGCACACATTTTAGAGCTTACTCTCAAACACCAGATGAAACTCATGCTGAGTATCTAATTCATGTAGTTGAAAATGGTTTTATTAGTAACTGGGATGAAATATCTCGAGCTGTAAGACTTGCTCATTCTGTTAATAAGGAAATTGTTTTTGCAAGAACTGAAAAAAATAAAATTGATTATGTCAGTTTTGGTCGCCTTAAGCCATAAATTTTTATAATAATATTGATATTCGTACGGTTTGCTGGGGAGGATTAAAATGTTGCAAATAAGATGGCATGGTCATGCATGTTTTGAAATTACAAATGATTTGACGCTAGTAACAGATCCACATGACGGAAAATCAATAGGAATTCCTGCACCAAATGTAACTGGTGATATAATACTTGTTTCTCATGATCATTATGATCATAACAGTGTTAAAAGTGTTGAAAAGGAAGGATCAAAAATTGTTTTAGATGGGCGAAAAAGAACGATTTCAAATGTTGACATTTATGGAATTGACTCATTTCATGATGAAGATAAAGGGGCAAAACGTGGAAATAATATCATGTATAAATTTACAGTCGACAACATAAAATTCTGTCATCTAGGTGATTTAGGACATAATATTGATGATGAAACAGTTGAAAAAATTGGAGATGTTGACATTCTTTTTGTCCCAATTGGTGGAACATTTACTGTTGATGACAAACAAGCTTGGAATGTAATTAATAAGATAAATCCAAAAATTATTGTTCCCATGCATTACAAAATAGGAGGACTTTCACTTCCTATTGCAGGGCTTGATCCATTCTTAGCCCAAGCAAAACAAAAGGTCATTCATGTCGGAAATGAAATTGACATAGAAAAGGAAGATTTACCTTCCGAATCCGAGATTTGGACTTTTACACTCTAGTTAATAAAACAGTTTATTTACTAAAATGCAAATTATTTGTTACTATTAATACAATTTTATTATTAGTTAAAAACTTCAGGATTAATACAATTAGGTGGAATTTCTCCCTTAAGGCCTGCAATCATATTTTCCGCAGCTAAAATTGACATTTTTGTGCGTGAATTAAACGTTGCTGATGCCGAGTGAGGTTGTAAAACAACATTATCAAGTTTTTTCAAATCATCAGTTATATCTGGTTCATGTTCATATACATCAAGACCAGCGCCAAAAATCCATTTATTTTTTAAAGCTTTTACAAGGGCTTTTTCATCAATAATAGGGCCCCGGGAAGTGTTTATAAGTATTGCATTTTCCTTCATCATTTTTAGTTCTTTTTCTCCAATTAGATGAAAAGTATCTTTTGATAATGGAACATGAACTGAAATAAAATCAGATTCTTTGAGAAGTTTGGATAGCTCCACCTTTTTTGTATTTAACTTGTTCTCAAGAGTGCCATTTTTATGATTAGAAACGTAGAGAATTCTCATATTAAATCCCATACTTTTTAAAGCAACAGCGGTTCCAATTCTTCCAGCACCAATAATTCCTAACGTTTTATTTGCCACATCTTGACCCAGCATTAACATCGGCCCCCAACCTTTATATTTTCCAGCTCTTGTAAATTTGTCTGCTTCTACAATTCTTCTCGCTACTGAAAATATCAGTGCCCATGCCATCTCAGATGTAGCATCCGTTAGCACTCCAGGCGTGTTACTCACAGGAATTTTTCTTTTTGTTGCAGCATTAACATCAATATTATCATAACCAACAGCATAACTTGAAATCATTTTTAGATTTGGTTCTGAATTAATTACTTCTTTATCAATTGGGTCTGTAAGTAAACATAAAAGTCCATCTTTTCCTTTTAATCCTTTAATTATTTCATCTTTTTTTGGAATTCTATCTTGTGGAAATACGTCAATTTCATGGTCCTCTTTTAAGAGTTCTAGACCTGCTTTTGGAATTTTTCTTGTCACAAATATCTTCATAAGAACCATCCTATCATTTGAATAGAAATTTTAAAGTCATTTTATTATTTAGTTATTACGACTTTTACACCTAGACTCATAAAAAATCAACACCTTAAGTGTAGAATAATGATTTTAAATACAAAATACTGACTTTAGATGCAAATAAAACTAAGGTTGCTAAGCGAAAAATAAATTATTAAATACTCTTTTTGCACAACAATTTGGATTAAAGATTTAAATATTTACCATCAGATATATATTTGAAAATATGGAGGAGTAGTTTTAATGAAAGGAAAAATAATATCTGTTATAATTATTTTTTTAATGATTTTTGGAAGTATAGGAGCAACTGGGATAAATAATCAAATTAAAAAAGATTATATTGATTTATCTGAAAAAAGTGTGCAAAATCCTATAATTATAGAAGATAGTTACAGTAAATGTAGCAGCTGTGGAAATTATGAATATTCCTTTGGAATGCTTGACAATCCTATTAATCTTTTAAATTATGATAATTTTGTTGACGTCTCTGGTGAGCCACCAGACTCCTGGGATTGGCGTGATGCAACCTATGCTGGCGTAACTGGCAATTGGATCACACCTGTAAAAGATCAGGGGAAATGTGGCTCTTGTGGCTCATTTGCAGCACTTGCCTGTTTTGAATCAGCTTATAAAATGTATAAGGAAGATCCTAACATCGATGTTGATTTTTCAGAACAGTATATGGTTTCCTGTGGAAAAGAATGGATCGGTAATAAATATTATATTAAAAAAATGCTAGGCTGCAAAGGAGCAAACCTTTTTGGAGTTTTTGAATTCATTAAACAATATGGAGCAATAAATGAAACTTGTTTTCCATACATAAGTGGTATAGATGGTTATGAACCACCATGCTCAGATAAATGTGAAAACTGGGAAGGGCAAAAAATAAGTGTTAAAAACTATAAACTAGTCCAACCAGAATTTATAAGAAAAGGCATATTTACTGCAGATACTGATCCAAAAAACATTAAAAATGCACTGTTTAAATATGGCCCACTTGCCACTGTATTTTTTGTCTTTGAAGATTTTTTGAATTATACTGGAGGAATATATGAGTTAAATAGGTCAAAACCATGGAGACTATTAGGAGCTCATGGAACTTTAATAGTAGGATATAAAGACGATCCATCTATTGATACTGGCGGTTATTGGATTTGTAAAAACAGCTGGGGCCCTGATTGGGGTGAAAATGGTTATTTCAGAGCAAAGTATGATGATTTCTACAGATGGTTATACAACGAATGGCTTTGTCGTCTATTAAATATTAGAAGCTTAAGAGATTTATTAGATTTTATTGATATACATTATAAAGTTGTATTTTATGGAATACCCCTTGTTGGAATAGAATTTGGCTGTGGATATTTTACAGGAATTAATAAAGAAATAATTGAAGCTCCAGAGCAAAATGAAATATTTTCATATGATAATACAGCAAATCTAGGAATTTATTATCAGCAAGACATTTTCTTTCCTATGATAAAATTTTTAGATGATATTCAATTTATGATCAAAAGAATCTTATTAAAAAGTGCAAATATAAACAGTTAATATACTATAGTTTTAAACGATTGATTTTGCCCGTTAATTATTATTAGTTAGATTATGAAATGTTTAATTTTGTACATTAATGTACATTTAGTAATAAAGTTTTTATAGCATAGATTTAATGAAATAATTGTTATATATATGAAAAACAAAATATTTGTAATTGTAACAATAGCCTTATTTCCAGGGGTAATGCTTCTTACATCTATTGATGCACAACCAATTAATAATTTATTTCAATTTCTAAACCAACCACAACTAACAGTAAAAAAAGAAATAAGCTTTGAACAAACTTGCTATAATAATTGTAGAGTGTTTGGTATTGGATTGTGTTATGGTATTAGTATAAACGGTGATATAAAACAAGGTCAAGGGCGCAACCAGCATTTATTTGGTTTAATTAATGCAGATTTATCCATTAGAAATCAAGATCCTATTCTTTTTAACTATATCGGCGCAATCTTATCTTATTCTTTAAAAGTTAAAGACCCTCAAACAGGTGAAACCTACAAAAAAGACGCATTACCTGTGTATATTTATCTTGATAATTTTCGTGGAATTGGTTATATCAACGACTATTATAAACCCTGGGGACCAACATGTGCTATTTTTTTCCTATACGGAACTGCTGATTATATAGTCTAATTTTAGGTTCAAAATATAAATACTCGTTTTTTGTAATTATTTATATTTTGATATACTATTTATAGAATAAACCATTATCTCGTTCATAAAAGATTCAACATGGTGTTGTTTACCAATATCAACGATTTTACCATTAATTGAATCTATCTCTGTTTTTTTTCCTTTTTTGTAACTCTGAAGCATTGATGAATAATTCTCTTTTGTGTTTTTAATAACGTTTTTTGTTTTTTTAATCATATCTTCATGCATTATATTTATCCCATATGCATTAGCAATTGACGTTGATTCATTTGCTATTTTTTCTACTAGGTTTTCTAGAATTGGGTTTTCTAAAAGATAGCCATTTTTACATTGAAAGAATGTTGTCAAAGGATTAATACTGCTGTTTACTATTGCCTTAACCCATATCTCTTTTATTATATTTCGACTGATTGTTGTTTTAATTCTAGCTTTGTTAAATATATCTACAATTTTTTCAATACGATCTGTAATTTTTCCATTTAATTCACCAATAATAGTTGAACCAATTCCAGTGTGATTGATTAATCCCGGTTTAGAAAAGGTTGCACCATGAGTTGTTACACCAGCGATAATCTGTTTAGATTGAAGATGTTTTTTCATTTTATTAATATTGTCAAGTCCATTTTGAAGAGACAAAACAGTTGTTTTAGGTTTTATTATATTTTTAGCTTGGATAATTGCAGATTCTGTATCATATGCTTTGACAGTTAATATGAATAGATCTGGAATATAATTAACATTATTTACAGAGATTTCTGCGTTTATTTTTACTTTTAAATTTGTTTTACCTTTTATAATTAAACCCGATTTTTTAATGGCTGAAACATGGTTTTTTTTACCGATTAATAAGACATTGTTACTTTTGGAAAGCATCCCACCCAATAATGATCCTATTGCACCTGCACCAAAGATAATTATATTCATATTTTTAGACCTATATCCTTACATTTTTTAATTATCTCATCTTTTTCCATTGCAATTAACGGATGTAAAATTGGATAGTTTATATGTTTTTTAAGTTGTTTAATTTCATATATAATTTTTTGAGAATTATCAAAGAGACTGTAACCGACAGAAATTGCAAAGCAGTTATTTTTACAAGCAATTTTATTTATTTTTTCATAAAAATTATTTTTAAAATCAACAGTTAAAATATTTGATTTTGCATACCAATTTTTAGTAAATTCGTTTAAAGCTTTTATTTCATTTTTAGTAGTTATAAAAATAGTTTTACAACCTCTTTTCATCAAGTGCCACGCAGCCAATATAGAAGCTGGAGAGTTAATTATGGCGCAAATACTTCCTTGTGAACTTAAAGGTAGACCCCCTACACAAGTAATTTTTTCTTTAAATAAAAATGCATTATTTCCACGTATTTCAATAAATAACTCGAAGTCAGGATTGTTTAAATCTACATTTGCACCGGTCGCATTAACAATTTCATTTCCCACCTTAATTGCAACATCCTGACTAGAAAAATCATGTTCACCTGCTCTTTTTGCTCTGATTGCAAAACTCTTTTTTTTGTTTAATTCTTGCTTTGATATATACACAGCAAGCCTGGAAATTGAATCAATATTACTTTTTGTTTGTAGAGCAGGGCTAATTGATGTTATTCCAAAGATTTTTTTCAAAACAGTATTACATTTTTTTATTTGATTTGTATAAACATAAATTCTACCCCATTCTCTTAAAATTTTATTAGAAAGATTTTGTTTATTAAATGCGTTTTTAATGTTTCGAACAAGGGTATTTTCAAATATTCTTCGGGATTGTTTACCCTTTAGGGCAAGCTCACCATATCTAACAATTATAAGGTCGTATTTCACAACAGTCAAACAACATTTATTACATTAAATATTTGGTAAAAGGTGCAGGGGGAGCGATTCGAACGCTCGAACCTCTGCAGGAACAGATCTTGAGTCTGTCGCCGTTGACCTGGCTTGGCTACCCCTGCGTAAGAAAGAAAGAATAATTAAGTAATAGTAAAATTTTATGTAATTTCCTTTAAAAAAAGTTAGTTAATTATCATCAATTCGGGTTTTTATAGGTTTTACCATACGTTCAAGTGTATGATAACATCTCATTGCATCTTTTTTACTAATAATAAATGCTAGTTCTTTAGGGGTGTTTATAACATTATAAATATTGATATTTTCCCAAGCAATGAATCTGGATACATTATATAAAAGACCTGGAGTTGCTGAAAAATCTTTTGAGTATGTTAGTGATATAACTACTAAATTTTCAACAACTTTTAATACGTTTTCATCACTTAGCAAATCTAGGAATCTATCTTTATATCTTTGATTTGTAATAATGCTTATCTCGTAATTTCCTTGTGTGAGATTAAATATGCCTCCATGCTTGAAATTTATCTCATCATATAGCCTTTGAATTGTCCTTACACAAGTTTCTGATTCCTCAATAACAATATAGCAAATATCAGTTCTTAATAGGGTCTCTCTGAAATAGTTGAACGCAAGTTTCTCTTTTTTTGTTTCCAATTTATCTGCATATCTACGGAGAGCCATTACAATTGCATTATGTTTTACTTTTTTATTTAATTCTTTTTCAATTTCTGATTTTATATTATCAGCTAGTTTATTAAATGAAACAATTCCATGATTTATTGCTTCCTGCAAAAAAACATGTTTATTTAATATATTCTGAACAATATGGCTTATTGTTACCATCACAACACCTTTTTCAGAATTTTTATATATTGTTACAATATTTGTTATATTGTAACATGTTAATATAATTTATGTTATTATAGTAACAAAATATTTTTATGTATTAAGTAATTAATATATATTAGTGATTATAATGTCAAATCTCACCTCCTCTATGGGGTCTAGTATTGGAAATTTTTACCTTCATATTTTTACCTCCACTCCACCTAGACCCCCCTATTTTTTTATTTTAAAGTTAATGATTTTTAAACCTAAACTAAATTTAATAAAAATATTTTTATATTATATTTATTATATTTAACTTATTAATTATGTTATTCAAACGAGTGGTTTGTTTCCTAACAATAATAGTATTGCTACTAAATATTTTATTTCCAATTAGTTTAGGTGCTGAACATTATGTTTTAGAACCAATAAGTTCAGGAAATTTTGAGAACGGTTTTCGTTATAATATTCAAGGATGGACATATATACATTTGGAAGGAGAACCTTATGATAGGGGATACCAATATGGATATCTAGCTGCAACAGAAATTATTGATATCATTCAAAGATGGATTAATTTTGGACATTTTGTTCCTTTCCTGAAATTTTTAATAATAAAAAGTTTACCGAAAAATTATGATAAACTTTCAAAGTTATGGTGGAATATATGTAAATCAAAATCAATGAGATATTTTGAAAAACATATACCAGAAGAAAATAAAGAAGAAATCAGAGGAATGGTTGCTGGATTAAATGAAAGAGAAGCAAAAATCTTTGGCAGAAGTATTGAATATAAAGATATTGTAGCATCACAATTTATTCAAGAGGTTTGGTATGCATTTTATGATATATCTAGATTCCAAAAATTTCATCCATTACGAAAATTAATTTATGGATTAAAAAATATTTTGAATAGAGGGGGAAATTACGAAGAACTTGGACATTGTCGTGCTCTTATTGCAACAGGAGATGCAACTGAAAGTGGAGGAATAGTAGCAGCGCATGCAACAATTTTTCATGAATATATTGCTGAACGATGCAATTTTATAGTTGATATTAAACCAACAAAAGGTTATAGATTTATAATGACGGCACCTCCAGGATCATTATGGAGTCAAGAAGATTTCTATCAAAATGAAAAAGGAATAATTTTAACAGAAACAGAGCTTGTACCACAAGGACCTTTTAATATAAAAAAAACACCTAAGGGAATAAGATCAAGAACTGCAATTCAATATTCATATAGTATTGATGAGGTAATCAAATATTTACAAAAAGGAAATAGTGGACTTATCCCAAATGAATGGTTAATTGGTGACACAAAAACTGGGGAAATTGCAAGATTAGAACAAGCCCTATATAATTCACCAATTACTAGAACCAAAAATGGATTTTTTTTCTCTTGTTGTGTACCACATAATGATAGAGTTGAAAGAGAATTATGGGGATTTATCCCTAAATCAATTGCAATTAAAAAATATGATAAAAATAATAAATACAACAATAAGGTAATAGAGAAATTTAATGAACTAGAAAAAAAATATCATGGAAAGATAAACACTGAAATAGCTAAAAAAATTTTAACAACAGATTCAATTTCAAAAAGAGCAACTGATTGTAAAATTACCAGTTCTAAATTTTTAGATAATATGGGCATGATTGTATATTTTGGGCTATTAGACGGAACAGAGTTTAATCCATCAGAAAAATTAATACAAAAGTTCAAGGGAATTACAAAATTACCGCCTTCGGGATGGTTAGAAATCCATGATTCAAATATTAAAAATACAGGTTTAAAATCCACAGATACGTTAAATTTCAATGACAAATATTCGAAAGTTTTATGGTCATATGAAATTGATACTACAAGTAATATATATTATTCTTCAAGTATTGTTTCAGATCAAATTCTTATTCTAGCTGATTCTTCAGGGAAAATCGTTTCAAAGGATGCAAAAAGTGGAAGAACACTTTTGAACAAAAAGCATAAAGAAAAATCCGCCATACCAACAGCTTCGAATGAATTTATATTTATTGGAACAAAAAATGGATTATTTAAGCTAAATAAGGATAATGGTGAAATTTTATGGAAGCAAGATATAGGCGAAGTTACTTCTAAACCTAGTTTGTATAAAAATGTTGTAATTGCTAGTTTTTCAAACGGTTATTTACGTGGATTTGACGTTAAGTCTGGTGAAGTATTATGGTCACATAAATTTTTCCATAAACCATATATCTCTGAAAGAATGCAAAAGATCATATCAATTGCTTCTGGTAATGCATGTTATGGATTTAATCTTGCTACTCAAGAAATAATATGGGAATTTAAAACTGATAAAATACTTACTGCATCACCAAAAATAAGTGGAAATACTGTTTATGTTGGTTCTTGGGATGGGAACATATATGCATTAAATTATAAAACAGGAACTTTTAAATGGAAATATCAGACAGGTTGGGCAATAGATTCAACTCCAGATATATCTGAAGGTTTGGTTTACATTGGCTCACTTGATAATAACTTCTATGCACTTGATGAAAAAAGTGGATCTTTAGAATGGTTTTTCACTTGCAGATCTGCAATACATTCAAATCCGGTAGCATATGGGAATTATGTATTTTTTGGATGTGATGATGGACGATTATATGCAATAAACAAAACAAATGGAGATTTGGTATGGAGCTTTACACCAAAATACTCTATCAATAGTGATGCATATAATTATATAACAACTCCTATTATTTCAAATCCAACTGTTGAAGATAGTGTTGTATATTTTAATGCAAAAGGAACTCTCTATGCTCTAGATGCACAGACCTTTGAAAAACCTAAAGAAATCTCAGAAGGAAAAATAGACTTTAATATCGAAACAATAATATTAATTATTACATTTATATTTATAATTACAGTAATTATATTAATATTCAATTTACAAATGAAAAAGAAAAGAACAAGAAAAAAATAAAAGGAGACAAAAACAGTGCCAAAACGAGAATTCTGGAATACAAGATTTGCATTTGTCATGGCTGCAATCGGTTCAGCTGTAGGACTTGGTAATGTTTGGAGATTTCCGTTCCGATGTTATGACAATGGCGGAGGTGCATTTTTAATTCCCTTTTTTGTCGCAATTTTTACTGCCGGAATCCCCCTTTTAATTCTTGAATTTACTGTAGGTCATTGGGCTAGAGGAACACCGCCTGAGGCGTTTTCAAAAGTAAATAAAAAATGGGAATGGACAGGATGGTTAACGGTTTTGATGCCATTTATTGTAGCTACCTACTATGTTGTAATTATGGCATGGTGTTTTTCTTACATGATATACTCAATTGATTTAAGATGGGGGTCCCAAGCAGGAAGTTTTTTTTCAAGCTTTTTGGGTGATACGGGTAGCCCTCTTGTTTTGGGAGGAATAAGTTTTCCAGTAATTCTTGGTCTTATAGCTGTGTGGTTATGTATATTTTTAATTCTTTATAAGGGAGTGGGACGAATTGGAAAGGTAGTAGCCCTCACCGTTCCAATTCCTACAATTTTGTTAATCATTTTAACAATAAGAGGACTCACTCTTCCTGGTGCAATGGAAGGGATTAGCTACTATCTTACACCAGATTTTTCAAAACTTGGGGATGTAAACGTATGGCTTGCAGCTTACGCTCAGGTATTTTTTTCATTTAGTCTTGCACAGGGAATTATGATTACCTATGCTAGTTTTTTAAAGAAAAAATCTGATCTAACAAATAATGCTTTTATTGTTGCCCTTGCAGATGCTGGAACCTCGTTTTTAGCAGGCTTTACTGTTTTTAGTGTTGTAGGTTATCTTGCATTTCAACATGGGACAGGTATTGAAGCACTTGGCACTCAAATCGGAGGGCCAAATCTTGTATTTATTACCTATCCTACTGCTATTTCGCTTCTACCATTTGCTGCAATGTTTTTCGGACTGATTTTCTTTATTGCCCTACTAACCTTTGGAATTGACTCAGCGTTTTCAATGATTGAACCAATTTCAGCAAGCGCAAATAGAAAGTGGAAAATTTCGAAAGCAAAGACAACAGGAATTATGTGCTTTCTTGGATTTTTTTTAAGCCTTATCTTTGCTACTGGAGGGGGAGTTTATTTAGTTGATATAGTTGATGCATTTATCGCAGACTTTGGGTTGGTAACAATTGGTCTATTAGAGTGCCTAATTTTTGGATGGTTATATAAAATATATCGGTTAAGAACCCATGCAAATGAAACCTCAGAAATAATGCTTGGGCGTTGGTGGGATGTTTTAATAAAATATGTAATTCCGATAATACTTGGAATATTACTAATATTTTCAATTATTTATAATTTAATAGATAATCCTTATCCAGATTACCCTAGTTGGTTGATTGTTCTTGCAGGAATTTCACCTTTGATAATTATTACAATACTTTCCTTTATTCTTATGAGAATAAGAGGAAAAAAGGAGGAAGTACAAACATGAGTCTACCGCCATCAGCAATTATTATGTTAATAATTGGTTCAGTTATAATTTATGGGGGACTTGCATATTTTGTGTATAGAGCATTAAAGAGTATGAAAGGTAAAAAATAAAAAAATAATTACGAATGCAAGAGAACTTTTAATCAAAGTTTACCCTCTCTAATAATTTAAATAGATATTTAATATATAAAATGTTTTATACACAGATATGAATTATTACTTAAATCACTTTAAACTATTGTTCTTATTTTTATAATATTAATCTTAGAATTGGTAAAAGATTTGGAAAACAATTAAATAGCTCTATAAAAAATATGGAATTTGCATTTTTGTTTCTCGGTATTGTAACTTCAAAAGTAGCCCATTCGCTCACAGAACCATATGTGTCCATTGCTTGTGCTCTGATAGTAAAAGTTCCTTCTTTATTCCATGTATAACTAAGTGGAATAATTGTGCCTGATTGAAATGGACCATGCCATTTACCTGGACCCCCAATCCCCCAATCAACTCTTAATGAAATTAAATCGCCTTCGGGATCAACAGGAATCATAAATTCATAATCATATTTAACACCCACCGTTCCACTATCAGGACCGGAAATACCTGGTGGTGCGGGTGGTAAATTATCACCAATATAAAATCTATAATCATCAACATATTTTTTATCATCAGACATAAAAAACTGGCCAATTAGTCTATAGCCACCGTCAGGTACTTGATTTCCATTCTTGTCCTTTTGATCCCACCATATTTCATTAAAGGCTTCATTTGGGTCTAATTCAATCCAAAGATAGATATAAACTTCATAAATTAAATCTTCATTAAAATTATATATTAGAAAAGAGGGATTACCACCAATAGTCTTATCACCAATATTAGTCAACTTTAGATTCACAATTTCACCTGACTCATATATGTTTTTATCTGTAGTTACCTCAATTGGATTGTTATCAAGTATGAAAAAACTAGCATCATCAGTATATAAATCAGTATAAGTATAAAATAATCCTTCTATAGTGTATTTTCCAAGTGGTAGATTAGGATACCATACATCTAAAAATTCTTCACCAATATCAAGAATTATCCAACAATCAGGGTAACAACCATAGACTAGTTCATTATTTTCGTTATAAACTTCAAAAGTTGGATTTCCTTCAATTGATTGATCATCTATATTTTTAAGAGACAAAATAACAGGTTCACCAGGGTTATATATTGATTTATCACTTGAAACATCGATTATTCGATCGTCTAGTATTACAGTTGTATAGGTGGGAACACTATCACTTACCATAGGATTACCTGTTGAGGTTGCACGAACAGTTATAGTATATGTGTTTTCTTCCAACCAATAAGGTTGAACTGTTAGAATAACAATACCACTCTCACCAGGATTAAGAGATATTTCATAGAAGTTAAGTGATGACAAATAACAACAGTCTATAAGATCAGGACAATCTAAAATATAAGTATCAGTGATTTCACCAGTATTAGTTACTTTAACTCCATAAACTGCAGTTTCAAAAGGGTAAACTGTCATATAATTCTCATCACAGGAGACGCTAACATTATAATCATCTAATAAGGCTTTTTTACAAATATTTTCTCCAACAATAGAACCAGAGAAGAAAATATTACTTATTACAAAAAAAGTGGTTATCAATCCAATTATTTTCTTTGTCATTTTTATAACCTCCTCCATAATCTATATATTCACATGTAATTAATAGTATTTAAAACTTACATTTAGAATTTATTGAAAATTCTGTATTTGAGTTACAAATGTGACAATAATTATTATTTTCTAGTTTTTTAAAAAAAGATAGGTTTAGAAAAACTTCCAAACCCAAATGTTCTTGATAACTGGATCACCAGGATGTCCATTGCCAACAACTGTTATTTCATGTTTTCCAAAACTTAATTTATCCCATGTATAACCATGATCAAATCTATCTGCATGTTTAAACTTTCCATCTATGTAAAATTCAACTTCATATACATATTCAGATACGTTGACTTCAATATCAATATTTCCAAAAATAATAGGTACAAAAAACGGGAACACTTTCTTATTATTTAGGTAGATACCTCCTTTTGGTTTGAGTATGTCAATATTATGTTTCTCTGTTTCCAAAGTAACATCAATTTTAATCGTTTCATAGTCTTCAATTGTATATTCTTGTGAACTTGCATCATGATATTCATAAGAAAAAGTTGTAACCCACAGATGTATTTTTCCTGCAGCAACATTCATTTTATAATAACCATTAGCATCAGTATCTGTGTAATTATGTTTCATCCGACCAAGATCATCTTCCCAAAATAAATAAACACGAGCGTTTTTTACAAGTGTATCACCTATAATTTGTCTACCTATTTTATTGCCAGTAATATAACCATGAACCATTGACAGCTCTGGAGGAGTCGGTTCCAGCATTATGTCAAACCATATTGTTTCATTATCTTTTATCTCAAAATCATTACTGTTAAAATAAAAATAATAAGAAGCAGAAGTACTGATAGCTATTACTCCAGGTGGAATATCAAACTTATAAAAACCGGATTCTTCTGTATCTTTGGACCAAGAAAAATAGTGATGTTCTTCATCATACCAATGAATATTTACATGGGCGTTATTAATAGGTTTGTGGGTTATTTCATTGGTAATATTACCACAAATAGTTGCAGTTCCTGGAGGAATTTTATAAAGTGTATCATTCCACCAGTATGTTTTATAATCCTCAATTTCAATTTGTGCACCCCAGGTTTGTGAATGAACAGGTGTGTAAAAATCAAGTCCGATTTCACCCAATACAGTCGCCATTTCATAGTATCCTGAAGAATCTGTAACTGTGTAATTAAAATCGAATGGATACCATTCTTCGAAATTAAATAAGTCTAAAATTACCAAAACATCTTCAATAGGGTTTCCAGTTATCTCATCTTTTACATATCCGCAAATAGTAGCTTTTTCAGGTTCACGAGGATAAAGATAATGGTTAAAACATATAGTTTCACCTTCTACTATTTCCTTTCCAGGTCTTCCTTTTGGATAAAAACTGTCTTTATAAACTCCTGACAATACAATGCCAGGAGCAACATCAAAACTGTAATAACCAGTTGAATCAGAAAAGGTATATTGCCAATCATTATGATCCTCGTAATCTTCCCAAATAACAATAACATCTGCTCCCTCGATTGGCACTCCGTTATCTGCATTGAGGACATAACCACACACCTTGGAGTTTTTAGATGGAGCTCCAGGTATAAGAGATACATTTATCCAGATATCTAAATCATTTTCATCTTCGTAAATCTCGTAAATAGTGCGATCATATGTATAATACCCGTCTGCGCTAACTAAAAACCAGATAAGGCCAGCATAAATTTTTTCTAAACTCTTTTCATAAAAACCATTTGAATTACTAAATGTTTCATCGTGGCTATAAAATAATAGTTTTCCAATCCAAAAAAATGATATATGGGCATTTTCAATAGGTTCATTAGTAGAAGCATCAGTAACAAAACCTTTTATGGTATAATCCCAAAGTCCAGTTTTAAGGGTTGGATACATTAATTCAAGATCAAAGAATTCACGTATTTTATTTATTGGATTAAGATTATATTTCTCTTTTGAGATTGAAAAATCAAATGGATCACCTATCTCGGGTATACTGACTATATTTTTATTAGAAATAATGGGAGTATCACTAAAATTATCAATTTCAATAGTATTATGATTATCTTCTTTTACACCAACTATTGATGGTGATAAACTTGTAAAAACTAGCGTCAATATAATTCCAAAAATTAGTAATTTTCTAAAAGAGATGTATATCATATTTTTTTACCTCCTCCGATTTTACATATTTAAATATAGATATTGATATTTAAAACTTACACCTCAATTTATTAAAAAATTGTTTTTTAATAAAACAATTCAACAAATTTACCCATCCCCAACACAATTTTTTGTAGTGGACTTAAATTTTCCTCCTTCAAAATACAAATCTAAATAAATTTATCAATATATAATATTTTTATACTAATTTATTCCTATTAGAATAATTATTTAATAATCCTAAATTTAAAAAATAAATTGATTTTTCTCATCTATAAAAATTTATCCTGTTAGATATCAATTTAAACAATAAAAAATCTTTTTTTCAAGTTTATTAATTTTATCAAATTGTTTTTTTTCGTATTTAAATATAAAATTATAGAAAATATCCATAAGAATAAGAGGATAAGCAGATGCTAAACCAAAATCAACTTGTTTATCTGGTTTATTTAATGCTACCAAAATCTCTTTTTTTTCAAGTTTACCAGATTCTACTTTAATTAAAGCAGACATTATTCTTCTAATTTGATGCCAGAGAAATGTTTGAGCATAAAAATCAATAATCATTAACTCATCTTTCAGAGTAACTACAATATTTTCAATATTTCTAATTGGGTTTCTAAAAGACTCTAATTTTGCAAAATTTGTAAAATCATGTTCACCTGTAAAACAAGCAGCAGTAGAAATTATTTTTTCAATATTAAAATTATTTATTTTTAGGTAATATCTGTATTGTCTCAATCTTGCAAATCTTGGATTAAATTCAGGTTCTACTTTTTTAATACCATAAAAAATTATTAGTTTTGATTCATTAGATAAAATTTGTAATATATCTTTTATAGGTTTATTAGTGTTAAAAGAAACAACATTACCTAGTGCAGAAACATATTTGTCTGTTCTACTTGCAGATTTAAAATTAGACTCATTTGTATCTTTGATAATTCCAAGTTTTATTAAAGAACTAATTAACTCACCTTCAACTGTTTGAAGTTTTGGTTGCCTGGCATAGCCGTAAAAATTTCTACCGTTATATGCAAATTTGATAGCAACTCGCATTAATTTATATAATAGATTTTAGAATAATAAATAGTTTTTTTAAATTAAGATTATTAACACACAAATCTAAAATACAAAATTTAATTAAAAAATGAAATAAAATTAATATGAATTTATTAAGTTATTTTTGTTATATTTTAGAGCATTTAATTTCAATTAATCAAATAAACCATTAATTTTTGTTATTATATATTACATTGAGTATAAATTAGAGAAAATTAATTGAATTTTTTAATTGTCTATATCTAAAATAAAAAATTGGTGATAAAAAATGAATAAAAAAATGTTCTTTTGTTTCGTTTTTATTATTTTAATATTAATAATAACAATTATTCCTGTAATTAAAAGTATTAGCTTAAAAATAAATAAAAATCAAGATACATTTTTAGAAAAGAAAGGTTTAGACAACTGTAAATGTAATAATTCAAATGTAGAATTTAATGAAGATAAAGAAAAAAATGATTATTACCTTGGACTTTTACAAGGTGGAAATCCCTTACCTCCCGGAAAAGAATTTATTGGCAGAACCCCATCTTCTTGGGATTGGCGAAATCATGAAGGAAATGATTGGACAACAAGCATTAAAGATCAGGGAAAGTGTGGTAGTTGCTATGCTTTTGGCATCTATGCTGCTATGGAATCTCGTATAAAAATCAAAAACAACAAACCAAATTTATATATTGATCTCTCAGAGCAATTTATGATTTCATGTGGAACAGATTGGGTTAGTGGTATATCAGGATGTGAAGGAGCATACCTATCTTCAATTTTATATTTCATAGAAACATATGGAGCGATTCCTGAATCATGTTTTCCATATGAAAGCGGAAATGGTAATGTACCTCTATGTTCTGATAAATGTCAGGATTGGGAGGATTTTATAATTGCAATTGAGGATTGGGGCTCTATTTCACCATCACAATCATCAATTAAAAATGCCTTAATTCAATATGGGCCACTTGCTACAGGAATTGAGGTTTATGAAAATTTTCCAAGCTATTCAAATGGAATATACGAGCCATCAGGACCTTTTTTAGGATATCATCTTGTCACAATTGTTGGATATAATGATGATCCAGGTTATTGGATTTGTAAAAATTCATGGGGACCAGATTGGGGAGAAAACGGATGGTTTAAAATAAAATTTGACGTTTGCGAAATTGAAGAAGATACCATTTATCTTGAAGTAAATAATGAAAGGAAGTTTTTTGAGGAAGTTAAATGCGGAACTAAAACTTACAAGAGAGCTGGTGATATCTATAATTATACAAGCTGTACAGTTTCAATGAGCCAACATTTGTGGTCTGGTTCTGCATATGCGTGGTATAGATTTAATTTAAGTGAAATAAAAGCTGTAGCAGGAATGGAAGTCGGTTTACAGTTTTGTGATCGAAGTTCAGATGGCAATGGTCCAAATCTTCATGTTTATTATTGGGATGAAAATAGATACGTTTGTTTAGGGAAAAACTTAGGGCATTGGTATAATCCCAAATGGTTCTGGAAAAAAACGTCTAATTCAAACAAATATCTCAATAATGAAAGTATAGTTGAAGTCCTTGTAACAACAGAAGATGAGGATTTTACTCTATTATGCACTGTTGGTATAAGAGGAAAAATGTCAAAGTCAAACTTAAAATGCTCTGGCAACTTATATTTTGGTCCTATTTCACCAAAACAAACAGTTGTGGCAAATATCAATGTTGAAAATATAGGCGATCCAGGTTCTGAGCTAAATTGGAATGTTGTCGATTGGCCAGAGTGGGGAGATTGGAATTTTTCACCATTAAGCGGTAAAGGATTAACACCTGAGCAAGGGTCAAGGGCAATTATTGTTGCAATCACAGCACCGTATTATATAAATTGGTACAATGGGGAGGTAAAAATAATTAATATAAACGATGACAGTGATTATGAAATAATAGAAGCATCTCTTTCAACTACGAGAAACAAACATAAGTAAATCTTTTAACAATATTTTTATATTAAGTTTTTCAAAAGATATTTATTGGCAAATTTCTAAACAATCCAAGATTGGTAAATATCCATGATTTTTTAAGAAGCTTAATATAATAAAATACAGTTTTTCAGTAGCTATTAAATTAAATATCATGAGGAGAAGATTATGGATTTAATGAAAATATTTAACCAAGCAATTTCTCTTATAACGAACCCAAAAGTTGCCCTTAAAAATGCCCAAAACCAACAAGTTGAAACAAAGGATATAATAATGTATCTTGGTATTGTTGGCATTCCTACACTTCTTGGTTTTATTCTTGGTTATGGTGTAATTTGGTATGGTGCGTGGGGGCCTTTACTTGGAGCCTCAATCGGTGCAGCAATTGCATATTATATAATAGCTATAATAGGAATTATTGTTTTTGGATATGTTTTTAACGCTTTTGCTCCAACCTTTAAATCTCGACAAAATCAAATGCAAGCCTTCAAGCTTGTTGCATATGCTGCTACACTATGGCTATTAGCAGGTATTTTTTACTTATATCCACCTATTTGGTTTCTAGTTCCATTGGCAGGACTATACGGACTTTATATATTATATGTTGGAATTCCAATTTTTATGGGAACTCCTCAGGATCAACATATTCCCTATCTAATAGTATCTATCGTAATTTATGCAGTAATAATGTTTGTAGTATGGTTGATTGCAAGCCAAATTTGGTGGAGAGTTGTTTGGGGATCGATTTACCCAAGCACATGGTTTTATTAAAATTAAATACAATAAATAGCCCTATTTTTTTGATTAATTATAAACTTTAATATAAAAAATGGTATTTATAAGGGATATATATATAAACATTGAGGTGTTTACAATTGTTTATAGTGGGGGTAAGTTATGAAGAGTGTACTACCGAAAAAAATGGTTGTTTTTTATATGATGCTGGTGTTAATATGCAGTTTTTTTATACCAACAGGAACTCTAGCTTCAAAAGATACTAAAGGTTTTCCTATATTTATCACCGTAAATCAAGAGGGTGATGAAGTTGAAATCACCTATGAAATAAACAATTTTAATATACAACCTGTAAATATTCATGGTGTTGAATATTCAATAATTACCATAGGCGAAGAATCAAATCTACTTTTTGCAGGAAAACCTGAT
>CAYFVP010000004.1:0-11411 GCA_964346655.1 uncultured Thermoplasmatales archaeon | reverse complement strand
GGTTATTGTCTTTGTTTGGATATCACCGCAAGAGACATTCAAAGTGAATATAAAAAAAAGGGTTGGCCATGGGGTATTTCAAAATGTTTTGATACATTTGCACCCATTAGCAATGTTGTATTAAGAGAAGAAGTTCCTAACCCAAATAATCTAGATATTTTATTAAAGGTAAATGATAAAATTAAACAAGCCTCCAACACAAGTAATATGATCTTTTCTGTGGAACAAATAATCGAGTTTATATCTAATATCATGACACTTGAACCTGGAGATTTAATAATGACAGGTACACCAGAAGGAGTAGGAGAAATTGCAAAAGGTGATGTTATTGAGGCAAGTTTAGGAGATATCTGTCACTTGAAGATAGATGTAAATTAATTTTGGAAAATGTTTTAAGTATTAATCATATTGCCAGACTGAATTTAACACACGGTGGAGGCATATTTTATATGAAAGATGTTGTAATAGTTTCAGCTGTTAGAACAGCTCAGGGTAGATTTGCAGGTGCTTTAAAGGATTTTTCAGCTCCTTTACTTGGTGGAATTGTAATAAAGGATGCAGTAAGACGGGCTGGATTAAAACCAAAAGATATTGATGAAGTAATTATGGGAAATGTTGTATCTGCAGGACTTGGTCAAAATGTTGCTAGACAAGCAGCAATTACTGCAGGGATTCCATATGAAGTTGGAGCTTTTCATGTTGATAAAGTTTGTGGATCTTCATTGAAAGCCGTTGTTCTTGCAACTCAAGCTATAAAATGTAATGATGCAGATATTATTGTTGCTGGTGGTATGGAAAGTATGACAAACTGTCCATATGCACTTGAAAAAGCACGGTTTGGATATAGAATGTTTGATGGTAGCATTATTGATACTATGGTAAGAGATGGACTTTGGGATGTATATAATGATTTTCACATGGGTAATACTGGAGAAGTAGTTGCCGAAAGACATAATATAACAAGAGAAGAATGTGATAAATTTGCACTATCCAGTCATCAGAAAGCAGCAAAAGCAACAGACAATGGCAATTTTAAAGATGAAATTATTTCAATTGAAATTAAACAAAAAAAAGGTGATCCTATCATTTTTAACAAGGATGAAGGGATTAGACCAGATTCCACTCTTGAGAAACTTTCAAAGTTACAGCCATTTTTTAAAAAAAACGGAGTTGTTACTGCAGGAAATGCCTCTCAAATAACAGATGGAGCATCTGCCGTTGTTGTGATGAGTGCTGAAAAAGCAAAAAAAATGGACATTAAACCAATGGCTACAATTAAGGGATATAACACCAGTGGCGTTGAGCCTGCCTATGTTATGGGTGCTCCTATTCCAGGTGTAAAAGCACTTTTAAAGAGTATGAATTTTAGAATCGAAGATGTTGATCTAGTTGAACATAATGAAGCATTTTCCTCTGCATCTGTTGCTTTAATGAAGGAAATTGGAATTCCAAAAGATATTTTTAATGTTCATGGAGGAGCTGTTGCAATCGGTCATCCTATTGGCTCAAGTGGTTCAAGAATCCTTACAACCCTTATTTATGCGATGAAGAAATATAAAAAACACCGGGGTCTTGCAACAATTTGTCTTGGAGGAGGAAATGCTGTTTCTATGATTGTTGAAAGATAAAATGGGGGAAGAATATGGCTGTGAAAAAAATTGGTATTATTGGTGCAGGTCAGATGGGGCATGGTATTGCCTTAGTTTCTGCAAAATCAGGTTTTGATGTGATTTTGCAAGATATAAAAGATGAGTTTGTAAAAAAGGGATTGGGTAAAATAGAGCGATTTCTTGATAAAAGTATTGAGAAAGGAAAAATGACTGCTGATGAAAAAAAGGTCATTCTATCAAAAATAAAAGGTACAACTAAACTTGAAGACCTTAAAAACGTTGATCTTGTAATAGAAGCAATTTTTGAAAATATTAAGGTAAAAAAAGATTTGTTTAAAGAACTTGATAAAATATGTAAAAAAGATACAATTTTTGCCTCAAATACATCAACTATTCCAATAACAGATTTGGCATCTATTACCAATAGACCTAATTATTTCATCGGAATGCATTTTATGAATCCAGTTCCCTTAATGAAACTAGTTGAAGTAATAAGAGGATTACGAACAGATGATGAAACAACAAAATTAATTAAAAATCTTGCTGAAAAAATGGGAAAAATCCCTGTGGAAGTCAACGATGGACCTGGTTTTGTTTCAAACCGTGTATTAATACCAATGATTAATGAGGCAACATTTTGTTTAATGGAAGGCATTGGTACAGCTGAGGCAATTGATAATGTAATGAAACTGGGTATGAATCATCCAATGGGACCCTTAGAACTTGCAGATTTAATCGGACTTGATGTATGTTTAGATATTATGAATGTTTTATATGAAGGTTTTAATGATTCTAAATATAGACCTTGTCCTCTTTTAAAAAAAATGGTTCAAGCAGGTCATTTAGGAAGAAAGACAGGTAAAGGCTTTTATGATTATTCAAAATAGGTGGTGAGATTATGGCTTATAAAAATATAATAGTTGAAAAAAAAGACGGCATTGGTTATATTAAGATAAATCGACCTCAAGCTTTAAATGCATTAAACAAAGAAACTCTTATAGAACTCAAAGGGGCAATTTTAGATCTAGAACAAGACAAAAAAATAAATGTGGTAATATTAACAGGAGTTGGAAAAGCCTTCATTGCTGGTGCTGATATCAAACAAATGGCTGATATGACACCTCTTGAAGCAAAGAAATTTTCAGAACTTGGTCATGGAGTACTTTCTAAAATTGAAAATTCAAGGTTTCCAGTTATTGCAGCAATTAATGGTTATGCCTTAGGTGGAGGTTGTGAAACAATACTTGCATGTGATATTTGTATCGCTGCAAAAAGTGCAAAAATAGGTCAACCTGAAATTAACCTTGGTATTCACCCAGGATTTGGAGGAACTCAAAGATTACCTAGATTAATTGGAAAAATGAAGGCAAAAGAGTTGTTGCTAACAGGTAAAAATATTGACGCTGATGAGGCACTCAGAATTGGTCTTGTAAATATGGTTGTAGATGATGTTAAACTTATGGAAACTGCAGAAAATATTGCAAGACAAATTGCTGGAAAATCATCAGTTCCAACCACCTTCATAAAAGAATTGGTAAACAAAGGAACCAATATTGATCTTGATAATGCAAACTCTCTAGAAATATCATATTTTTCATCTAGTTTTTCAACCCATGATCAGAAAGAAGGTATGAAAGCCTTTGTGGAAAAAAGAAAACCCACATTTAAAGGAAAATAAAAATTTATAAGTAATATTGTTCAAATCCTAATGCGAGCATTCAAATAATTAATAAAAAGTAGATTTACTTACAGAGTAATTATTGTTTTTAACAAACAGAAAAAAATTAATAAATTATTTTAATTACAGAATTATACTATTTATTGAATTTTATTGGGAAGAGGCAAAACGATAAATATCAGTAAATATAGTTATTTAAAATATATTCTTTTTGGAAGTCTGTATTTCTCAGAAGGCTTGCAGATTTCGATTGCCTCTGTAATTATCCCTATTTATTTTTTGGAAAAAGGCATTTCTTTACCAGTTGCAACTCTTGTAGCTGGGATTTTTATGATACCTTGGTCAATCAAATTCTTATTTGGTGGATTGGTTGATTATTTTATTAAATTTGGAAGAAAGCGATTTATACTTATGGGAGGAATAATCTCTTCTGTTAGTCTTTTTTCACTCGTGTTTATTGATCCGGCTGTTGCTTTGATTCCTTTTGCTTTGCTTTTGTTCATTGGTCATTGTGGAGTAGGATTTCTAGATGTATCTGCAGATGCTTGGGCAATTGAAACGTCTCGCGAGCAAGAACGCGGAAAAATAAATGGTGCAATGTATGGTGGTCTATTTGCAGGGATGGCTATTGGCAATACTTTGCTTGCTTTCATAGCGCAAATATTTGGTTTTGCTGCTACCTTTTTAACAACTGGTTTGATAATACTTCTTATTATTATTTTTCCTCTTATAATCAAAGAGGTTAAAACAGTCAAAAAACGTCAAAAAATTGCATCGATGCTTGTAGGTGAATTCAAAAAAAGAACAACACAGCTAGTAGCTATTTATGCTCCTATTTCTGCTATAAGCGAAGGAATATTAACGTTTACACTTCCAGTGTATATGAGTATCGGTCTTCAGTTGGAAATAGCTCAAATAGGGTTGATTTCAGCAATATTTCCATTAACAACAGTAGTTGGTTCATTGATTGGTGGAGCAATGGCAGATAGATGGGGTAGGAAAATAACCCTGTTTATCTTTATTGCAGTAAGTATTTTCTTTTCAGCTTCACTCATATTTGCAAGTACTTGGCAGATTTTAGCTATTATACTTGGACTAGTTGGATTTCTACGTGGTGGTTACTATTCTTCTAGTATGGCCATCTGTATGGATATAACCAATCCAAAAATTGGTGCTACTCAATTTTCAATTTTAACTGCTACTTTCAATGTTGGTGAAATGAGTGGAGAAATGATGAGCGGTTCTTTGGTTGCAATGCTAGGTTTCAGTCGAGTATTTCTATTTTCTGGATGGATTTTTGGTCCTGCACTGTTAATATTGTATTTTATAAGGTTTAAAAAACCTTTAAAAAAAACTTAATAATTTTATAATATTAATATCAAAATTATATATCATAGACATTTTTTATCACTAAAACTTAAATACCTATCTTTTGATTAACATTTGTTAACAATTATTAATTAAAGGGGAGAACAAATGAAAAAAAGGACGAAACACCAATTTTTAAAGCTGAAGATAGCAATTGTCATAAGTGCTATGATACTTTTATCAATTGCACCTATTACAAATTCATTTGAAATTAAAAACTCTGTTTTAAATGAAAAAAATCAAGATGATAGTATAATAGACATAACAGGTTTTGATTTCCAAGTTACCTTTGAAGATTTTCAAACATCTACAATCATTGCAGAAGGAGAAGAATATCAAAAGATAATTATGGATAATTGTGGTTTTACAGCAGATTACGGTAAAGTTGAATTACCTGCTTTTAGTTACAACATCGCTGTTCCCCAAGGAGCAGAAGTTGACCTTAATTATGAGGTTTCTGAACCAACCATTTTTACTGGTTACAATATTTATCCAGCTCAACTACCAAAACCTGAAACTGATGGCTTTATCGATCCTTCATTTACAAAGAATGAAAATTTCTATAAAACAGATGAATTTTACCCTGATCCTATCGTTGAAATCACCTCTGATGCAATAGCTCGTGGATGTAGAATCATCAGAGTTTCGATTTATCCTATTATTTACAATCCTGTAACTAAAACATTAAAAAAATATAGCGAGGTTAAGGTAAACGTTGATTTTATAGGTGGAACTAATGAATTTATTCAAGAGAGATTAAGATCAATTTATTTCCAACCTATTTATAACGCATTTGTTATTAATTCCCAACAAATTGAAAGTGCTCATATAAACAATCCAACAAGCTTTGGAAAACTTGGAAATTTTGAACGAGCAGATCTTTTAATTGTTGTTTATGATGATTTTTATGAGGAAATATTACCCCTTGCTGAGTGGAGACATATATCAGGTATTGAAACAAAGGTTGTAAAATGGTCTGATATCGGTGATGAATCTCAGGATTTAATTGATTACATGACAGATGCATATTACAATTGGGAATTACCTCCATCGTTTCTCTTAATTGTTGGTGATGCAGACCATGTTCCTGTAAATTATCTTTATACACATCCATACGATCATAAAAAAACAGGAACAGATCATTGGTATGTATCACTTGAAGGAGATGATTATCTACCAGAGCTACATACCGGAAGAATATCAGTTGAAAACGAAGATGAACTAACAGTTGTTGTTAATAAAATACTAGAATATAGTAAAAATCCCTATATGAATGAAAATTGGTTTGATGATATTTTACTTGCAGCAAAACAGGAAGGAGGACGATTTTTTGTTCATACATCTGAAAGATTATATGAATTTCTTGAACCTCTAGGATATACTTGCAACAGGCAGTATGAGGGAACAAGTCCCCCTGGCTCAACGCAAGGAGTAATTGATGCTATTAATAACGGTGTTATAATTGCCAATCATAGAGATCATGGAGCCTCTCAAAACGATGGTTTCGATTATACTGGGTGGTCCTCACCACGGTTTGATACAACTCATATCCCAAATGATTTGACAAATAATAAAATGTATCCAATAATGTATGCATTACATTGCGATAGTGGATGGTTTGATGGAGAGACTGATTCTAACAGTGGAAATTACGAATCTATTGGGGAAATTGGTATCAGAGTTGAAAACAAAGGTTTTGTTGCAGTTATTGCAAGCTCAAGAGTTAGTTATAGCGGCTATAATGATGAATTATGTGTAGGGCTATTTGACGCAATGTGGCCAGATTTTGATCCAGATTATCCAAATGGAGAATCAGCAAATCCTTATGATACCGAGGTTTTTAGAATATCTCAAGTTATGAATTATGGCAAATTTTGGATGTATGATTTTTATATAGTTCCAGGCGGCTGTGATCCATATCCATGGAATCCAACAGAGGCGAACTCAAGAGCTGAATTTGAAATGTTTCATGTACATGGAGATCCTACAATGAATGTTTGGACTTGGATGCCAGAATATCTTGATGTATCTTATGAATTAGGTTTAGATTTTCTTGAGGTTCGGGTTGAAGATGATAAACAACCAGTGAAAGGAGCACTTGTAGGTCTATATGAAGAAGAAGGAGTTTATGTAAAAGGATTAACAGATGATTATGGAGAGACAACTCTTAATGTCCTTGATTACCCTAGTAATGAGATTACATTAACTGTTAATTGTCATAATTATCTATATTACCAAGAAACTTTCTCTTGGAATAAACCTCCAGATAAACCAGCAAAACCAAATGGAAATGATAGGCCTAAAGTTGGAAAAATATATGAGTATACCACTTACTCAACAGATCCAGAAGGTTCTGATATTTTATATAACTTTGATTGGGGAGATGGAACTTATAGCGATTGGCTTGGACCACATCCATCAGGTCAAATATTTACTGCTTATTATTCTTGGTCAGAGGAGGGATCTTATAATATAACGGTGATTGCCAAAGACACATATGAAAGTGAGAGTGAATGGTCAGAGAGTCTTCAGATTTACGTAAGCAAGGCAAGATCAAGATCACCAATTATTTCAGGACAATGGTTATTTATAAAACCAGATGTTATTTTTGAGCGTTTTATCTCTATATTTCCAATAATAAATTATCTTTTTAAAACAATATTTAACTAATCTTTTTCTTTTTTTATTTTAAGATTTTTCCAAGTATTTCATCAGCAGCAGAATACGGATCAATTTCCTTTTTACATATTTTATTAATAAGAGACTCAACCCTTCCCTTAAATGTTGATTCATCAAAGATAAAATTCATAAGTCTCTTTCTAATAATTTCCACAAGTTCAGCTTCATAACGTTTTCTGCGTTGAATATCAAACTTCTTTGTTTTTTCCAAATATTTTTTATGATTTTCAATTTCACTAACAAGTTCAGATATACCTTTATTTTCCTTTGCAACAGTTGTAAGAACTGGGATTTTTCTATCCTTTCCATTACAGGCAATATCAATAAGTGATTCAATTTCAGCAACGGTTTGATTTACACCTGGTCGATCAGATTTATTTATAACATAAATATCTGCAATTTCCATAACTCCAGCTTTTAAGGTTTGTACCGAGTCACCAAGGCCTGGAACCAAAACAACAATAGTAGTATCAGCAAGCTTGATAACATCAACTTCAGCTTGACCAACGCCAACAGTTTCAACTAAAATAACATCTTTACCTGACGCATCAAGAATTTCAACAACATCATAAACAGCACTGGTTAAACCACCCAGCATTCCACGAGTTCCCATGCTTCTAATAAAAACACCTTTATCTGTTGCAAGTTCCATCATTCTTATTCTATCACCAAGCAGTGCACCGCCACTAAATGGGCTAGTAGGATCAATGGCAATTATTCCAACTGTTAATCCTTTTTTTCTATACTCACGTGTAAGCTCATAAATAAGAGTGCTCTTACCACTGCCCATAACACCAGTTATACCAATAATGTAAGCAGAACCAGTATTAGGATGAATTGTTTTCATAGCGGCAGTTGCAATAGGATCACAATTTTCTGTATGGGTAATTAATTTGGCAATAGCTCTAGGTTCGCCCTTTAAAACATTAGCGGCTAGTTCACTCATCTTTTCACGTTCTTTTTAATAAAGTTAACAATATCATCACAATGAGTTCCTGGTCCAAAAATAGCAGAAACACCTGCTCTTTTTAACGTAGGAATATCTTTTTCAGGAATAATACCGCCACCAACAACTAATACATCATCCATTCCCTTTTCTTTTAAAAGTTTTGTAACATCTATAAATAAAGTCATATGGGCACCAGAAAGCAGACTTAGACCAATAACATCAACATCTTCCTGAATAGCAGACTCAACAATCATATCAGCAGTTTGATGTAGTCCAGTATAAATTACTTCCATACCGGCATCACGCAGTGCACGAGCAACAACCTTTGCACCACGATCATGACCATCAAGTCCAGGTTTTGAAACAATTACTCTAATTTTTCTTTTCATAATTTTATCCCCTAGTAAACTGCAGGTTCTTCATACTCGCCAAAAACATCACGCATTACCTGGCAAGTCTCACCAAGAGTTGCATAAGAATGCACACAGTCAAGTATATATGGCATCAGGTTTTTATCACCACTTGCAGCCTTTCTAAGCGCTTCAAGATTCCTTTCCACTTTTTGATTGTTTCTATCTTTTTTAAGTTTATTGAGTCTTTTAATTTGACGTTCTTCGCCTTTTTCATCCATCTTAAGAATTGGAATCTCAATTGGTTCATCCAATTGGTATTCATTTACTCCAACAAAAATACGCTTTTTTTCTTCAATTTCTTTTTGAAACTTATATGCAGCATTTGCAATTTCTCTTTGATAAAAACCTTTCTCAATTGCAGGAATAACACCTCCAAGTTTTTCCACTTTATCCCAATATTTGTAGGTTTCCTCCTCCATTTTATCGGTAAGCCACTCAATATAATAAGAACCCCCAAGTGGATCAATTGTATTTGTTACGCCACTTTCTTCGGCAATGATTTGTTGAGTTCTAAGAGCAATTCTTACAGCTTTTTCAGATGGAAGAGCAAGTGCCTCATCCATAGAATTGGTATGCAATGATTGAGTTCCTCCTAACACAGAAGAAAGTGCCTGAAGGGCAACACGAACAATATTTATTTCTGGTTGTTGAGCAGTAAGAGTACATCCTGCGGTTTGAGTATGAAATCTCATAAGTAAAGAACGAGTTTTTTTTGCACCAAGTTCTTTAAGCTCTTTTGCCCAAATACGTCTAGCTGCTCTATATTTGGCAATTTCCTCAAAGAAATCATTATGAGCATTAAAGAAAAAGCTAAGACGAGGAGCAAAATCATCAATTTTAAGTCCACGTTTCATAGCCCATTTTACATATTCCAAGCCATCACCTACAGTAAACGCAAGTTCTTGAACAGCAGTACTACCTGCCTCACGAATATGATAACCACTGATACTTATTGTATTCCAGCGAGGTATCTCTTTGAAACCAAACTCAAATGTATCAACAATTAATCGCATACTAGGCTCAGGCGGAAAAATAAAGGATTTTTGGGCTATGTATTCCTTTAAGATATCATTTTGAATAGTTCCCCCAATAATATACCTGTCAATTCCACGATTTTCAGCATTTGCAATATAAAAAGCCCAAACAATTGATGCAGGTCCATTAATAGTCATACTTGTTGTAACTTTATCAATTGGAATACCAGAAAATAATATTTCCATATCCTTTAAACTGCTAATTGCAACTCCACATTTTCCAAATTCACCCCGTGACATAGGATGATCTGTATCGTAGCCATAAAGTGTTGGATAATCAAAAGCAACAGAAAGACCTGTTTCCCCATGATTTAGTAAATATTTATAACGCTTGTTTGTCTCCTCTGCAGATCCAAAACCAGAAAACTGTCTAAACGTCCACAAACGACCTCTATACATTGTTGGATGAAGACCACGCAAAAAAGGATACTCCCCTGGAAAACCGAAATCTCTTAAATAATCATGATGTGAAATATCATTTGGTATATACAAATTCTTAATTTCCATCCATGATAAATTTTCAAATTTTTCAAGACGCTCCTGATGTTTCTTTTTGTGTGGTAAATAACAAATTTTTTCCCACTCATTTCTCCTTTTTTTTATCTCTTCTAATTCTTTTTTATTAAACATTTAATAAACCCTCCGACTAAAAGTCAATACCTTCTTTGGCTAGTACACCTTGTTGAAAAGGGTGCTTTATTTCAAGCATTTCAGTTACAACATCTGCAATTCTGATAATTTCAGGGTGAGCATTTCTACCAGTAAGAACTAGTTCAAGATCTTCTGGTTTTTTTTCGATTAATTTTAGCATATCCTTAATAGATATTAAATTATAATCAATTGCGACATTTATTTCGTCAAGAACTACCATATCATATTTTTTGTTTTTTATTACATCATTTGCATGTAATAGACCTTTTTGTGCAAGATCAATATCAATTTTTTCTGGATTTTCCTTTGAAACAAACTCATCACGACCATATTGAGAAATAGAAAAATTATCAAGTTTTTCTATTGCATTAATCTCATTATATCTTCTTCCTTTCATAAATTGAATTATATGAACTTTATAACCTGCTCCATTAGCACGTAGACCTAGGCCAAGAGCAGCAGTTGTTTTTCCTTTTCCAGGACCTGTATAGACATGAATATATCCTTTTGCCAATGAAATCTCCCCTCCCTGAATTGGTTTAGTTATTATATTTCTTTCTTTTATTAAATTGAATTAATCTAGTCCTACAAAAATACATAAAAAAAGTCTTAAGATTTCCTACACTTTTATTGGAATAAGTATAAGAAAAAAAAAGAAAAAAAAATGGTATGATAATTCTTGATTAGTTCGTGTTGCATTGACCATAATTTGAGATGATGCAACATGAAAACAAAATATTTTATTGGACTAGATGTCCATAAAGAAAAAACAACATATGTGGTAAGAGACAGATTAGGAAACATCCTATTAGAAGGAGAAGCTGCAACACTATACAATGAGCTTCAAGATAGACTAAAACCATATCTTAAATCATCAGTAATAGGGGTTGAAGCTTGCACAAGCTATTACACACTATACCAGAGTTTTTTGAAAAATAATTATGACATTAGAGTTGCAAACACTATGCAACTCAGACAGCTTATTACAAAAAATGACAGTCTTGATTCAAAAAGACTGTCTGAAATGCT
>CAYFVP010000003.1:0-31880 GCA_964346655.1 uncultured Thermoplasmatales archaeon | reverse complement strand
TGCCCTTGAGCACCCAGGAATGTCTGTGGATTAAGCCCTTGCCGATGAAAATATAAACGAGGTGAATATTAATGTAACGAAAAGGAAGAGAGTTCTAAGGAATGTTACTTGACATTACAATAGCGAAAAACATATATATAAGTTTATTATTTGTTATTATTGGAAGGAATCGGGCTGGTAGTTTTTGTTAGAGTGCATCCCATCCCCTCCTAGTGAGGCCAGCCATCCTTCCCTTTTGACTCTTTTTTCCCTTTAAAAAAAGGTTTAAGTAGAGTCTTATGTTTCTAAAAATCGATTTTTATGGGGCATATTATTAAAGCAAAAACTGGAAAAAATCTTAGATGCAAGGATTGGAAACAGGAAGCTATTCTAAGAATGCTTGAAAACAATTTAGAAAACGCTGAAATTCCTGAAGAACTCATTATATATGGTGGGACTGGAAAAGCGGCACGTAACTGGGAGTGTTATGAAAAAATTGTAAAAACCCTTAAAATTCTTGAAAATGATGAAACAATGATCATTCAATCAGGTAAACCTGTTGCTGTTTTTAAAACCTGGACTAATTCTCCAAGAGTTTTAATGGCTAATGCAAACATTGTTCCTCATTGGAGCAACTGGGAGAAATTTCATGAATTGGAAAGATTAGGCCTTATTATGTATGGTCAGATGACCGCTGGTGCATGGTGTTATATTGGAACCCAGGGTATTATCCAAGGAACATATGAAACATTAGCAGCTCTCGCAAAAAAACATTTTAAAAGTACATTAAAAGGAAAAATAGTTTTAACTGGTGGAATGGGTGGAATGGGCGGTGCACAACCACTTGCAATAAAAATGTCAGGCGGTATATGTATAGATGTCGAATGTGAAGAAAAACGTATAGATAGAAGAATTGATGCAGGTTTCTGTGATGAAAAAGTAAAAGATATCAAAGAAGCAATAGAAATTGCTGATGATTTTAAAAACTCAGGTATTGCTCATTCAATTGGAGTTTTGGGAAATTGTGCAGATACACATCCTTATCTAGTCAAAACAGGTTTTAAACCAGATGTTGTAACAGATCAGACCTCTGCTCATGATGAACTTAATGGTTATGTACCCTCTGGCTTTTTTGGAGATTCGCTTCAAGATGCAATTAAACTCAGAAAAAAAAGTCCAGACGAGTACATCAAAAGATCAATGGATAGTATGAAAAATCATTGTAAAGCATTACTCGATTTTAAGAAAAATGGCTCAATAGTCTTCGATTATGGTAATAATTTGAGAGGTCAAGCATTAAAAGCAGGTCTTAAAGATGCTTTTAATTATCCAGGTTTTGTTCAAGCTTATGTTAGACCGCTGTTAAGTCTTGGTCGTGGACCTTTTAGATGGCTTGCTTTAACTGGGAATCCTGAAGACATTTTAAGAACAGATAAGGCAGTTATTGATATGTTTCCAGATGATTATGTGCTCTCAAATTGGATAAAACTTGCAGAAAAATATCTTCCTTGGGAGGGTCTTCCTGCAAGAGTTTGCTGGTTAGGCTATGGGGAGAGGGAAAGGTTTGCCCTTGAAATTAATAGAATGGTTCGAAATGGAAATATTGGACCAATTGCAATTACTAGAGATCATCTTGATAGTGGAAGTGTTGCATCACCTTATAGGGAAACTGAAGAAATGAAAGATGGTAGTGATATAATTGCAGATTGGCCGCTTTTAAACGCCCTTTTGAATTGTGCAGCTGGTGCAGATAGTGTTCAAATACATAATGGCGGTGGGGTTGGAATAGGTCTTTCCACTCATGCAGGTATGGTAGTTGTTTGTGAAGGATCAAAGGATACTGATGAAAGAATTAAACGTGTTTTTAAATCAGACCCTGGAATGGGCGTTATAAGACATGCTGATGCTGGATATAAAGAATCAATTGAATTGATTAAAAAAACAGATTTAAAAGCTCCAATGATTAAATAATGTTTAATCTAAACTTCCTACAACTTTTTCTACTTCTTTTAATAACTCACAAGATTTAACCAGTTCTTTCATTTTTGTATGATCTGGATATAGCGGTCTATCTTCATCTAAATATTTTATATATTTTCTAATTACTTGCTTTGCTTTTGTAACACCTTTTCCAAATTTATATTCCCTAAAATCTAGGGCTTGTGCTGCTGCCATAAATTCAATTCCTAATATCCCATATGCATTATCAAGAATCTGCATATTTTTAATTGCTGTATTCATACCCATTGATACAAAATCTTCCTGATCAGCAGCAGCTGGTATTGACTGAATAGATGCAGGATTTGATAGTATCCTTTGTTCTACAATTAAACTATCTGCAGTATATTGACTAAGCATCAGTCCTGAAAACATTCCTGCTCCTTTTGTTAAAAAAGCAGGAAGACCCACACTTAATGCAGGATTATTAAGCCTATTTAACCTTCTTTCAGACAATATACAAACCATAGTTATTGCTGCTCCTGCCATATCCATTGGAAGAGAAACAGGTGATCCTTGGAAATTCGCACCAGATAATTGAAGGTCTTCATCAGGGAAAAAAACAGGATTATCACCAACACCATTAAGTTCAATTTCGACCTGAGATCTGGCATAATCAAGGTGATCTCGAGCTGCACCAATTACTTGAGGTGTAGATCTCATTGAATAAGCATCTTGAATCTTGCATTTGATTTTTCCTTCTGATAGGTCGCCACCTTCAACACATTTACAGATGGATTTTGCAGTTTTTACTGCTCCTGGAAATCCCCTTACTTCATGTAATTTAGGAGTATAAGGTTTCATATTAGCACGTAACGCTTCAAGAGCCATTGCAGCAGCTATTTCTGCTTGTTGGATGAAATTATATGCATCAAAAAGGAATATTGCACTCATTGATGTCATGAGATTTGATCCATTGATGACTGCAAGTCCATCTCTTGCTTGAAGACCTGGAATTGGTATTTTTGCTTTCTGCATTGCTTCTTTTCCATCAAGCAATTTTTCCTTATAATATGCTTTTCCTTCACCCATCATTAGAAGCGCAATTTGAGACATTGGGGCCAAGTCACCAGATGCTCCAACTGAACCTTTCTGGCATACATAAGGTGTAACACCTTTGTTTAACATTTCAATAAGTGTTTTTGTAATTTCAAAACGACAAGCTGATTGTCCATGTGCATGGACATTAATTCTTGATACCATAGCACCTCGTATGTATTCAATAGGAGCTGGATCACCAATACCTGCTGCATGATTATAAATAAGATATTTTTGAAATTCTTTTACTTGCTCATCAGATAAAACAACCTCTGAAAACTCACCAATACCTGTGTTTACTCCATACATTATTTCTTTTGCTTTTAATTTTTTTTCAAGAACCTCTCTACACTTTTTTATTCGATTTATCGCATTTGTATGTAATTTTACATTTTCATTATATCTGGCAATGTTTACCAATTTCTCAATTGTTAGGTCTGAACCATTCAAAACTATGGCCATATTTTACTCCCTTCTTTATATGCAGATTTAAAATAGATATTGGTTTATAAACTTCCCCTTAAAAATCGATTACTATATTTAGTTAACAGAACTATTCCAACAATAAGGGCGAAGAGAGTTGTGTTTTTTGTTTACTCTAGTCGTTGTAACAGTATTTTTGATATTAGGAATAAGTTTGTAAAACAATCAAAATAATCATTGATTATATAATTGGTTCTAATTCTGTTTCGGGGTACACTCAATTTTAGTTTATTCCAATCACTCTCAGCATCATTTGTATCTTTTGCTTTCACCTTGACTCTGTATATATCCTTTTCTGTCCATGTATGTTTATAGTTTAAATTCTCACCTGAATTATAAGGTCCATCCCAATCAACAATATTTCCATCACCCCAATCAATGTAGAAATAGATTTGATCCCCATCAGGATCAATTACTGAAACAGAATAAGTTCCTTCTTGATTTTGTTTTAACCTTGTTGGGCCATTGATAGTTGGAGTATTTGGTGGTTGATTAGTTTTTAAAACAAAATCATGGATTGTATTTTCAATGATACCAAGTAATACCCACTCGGTTTTGTATCCTAACTTGAATGCAGTACAGTTCTTCGAGCAGAAACAAATTGGGATATTAGTAACGTAATAATACCCATATAAATCTGTATAGTCCTCTTCATATGTCTCATGGAAACATACCCTTACTCTTGTTCCTTCTATAGGATTCATTGAGGAGTCATATACATATCCTGAGAGGCTACCATTATACTGAAGAGCAGTTAAGACAAAGTTATAGATCGTGTTTTCGTCAATACTAAGTAAAACCCGTTCTGTTGTATATCCCACTTTTGATGCTACAGCGTTCTTAATACAGTAACAAATTGGTATATTTGTAATATGATAATATCCATTTGAATCAGTATAATCCTCTTCATATGCTTTGTGGAAATAAACTCTCATTTGCGCTCCTTCAATTGGATTCCCGAGATTATCTTTTATGTACCCAGATAAGCTGCCATTATAGAGAGTCGACATTGAAGTTTTATTTAATACTGCAGTATCAATTGATGGGATAACACCTATTCCTGCAAATAAAAAGACTATAATAAGTATTAAACCTTTTTTCAGCATATTTTTCCTCCTATTAAATAATAAAGATAAATGATTCATAAAAGTTTTCGTTAAAAATTTATACAAATTGATAAACTAATGATTATAAAAATTTGTTATGTACAAAATCTGCAATTGTTTCACCTATTAAAAAATATAATTAATTAACCCTCACATCTATGGGTCAATAATTCTGTTAGAAAATAAAATGATTTTTAAGTGATTAAGTAATTGTTTATTAATTCTAACGCAAGGAACAACTAACAATAACATATAGTGATATATATTTCAATGATCTATAAATGGAGTATAAATTTAAATATATTAGCTTAACTATGTGTCTATTAATAGGGTTTCAGTCCAAAAAATTAAATAGATATTATTTTTTCCAATAAGATTTTAGAGAAATGTTATACAAACCTTAAGCTTAAATACATCTTGTTTTTTTAGGATAAGCGATTCAAATGGATATATCATACTGGTCTGCAAATTTAATTGATTGGTTATATAGTTGGTTAAATGATACATTTGGAATAACAGATCGATTATTTGCTGAGTTAATAATTTCAACTCTAATTTTCATAGGTTTTATTATTCTTGGCTGGATTATTTCTCATGTTTTTGAACATTATTTTCAAAAATGGGCAAAAAAAACAAAAACAAAACTTGATGATGAAATACTTAGAAATGTAAAAAAACCAATATATGTTTTAGTCATATTCTTTGGAATATATTTTTTTCTGACTAATTTATCAATACTTAATCAATATCAGAATATTTTAAGAATAGTATTTGTCTTTCTTCAAGTCTTTCTAATTGCCTATATTATTACGAGAGTTATCAATGTATTTTTTGCCTGGTATGCAGAAAGAAGGGTAAGAAAACGACATGTAAGTCAACATATCTTATTTGTTTTTAGAGGAGTTATCAATGCATTAATCTATATTATTGCATTATTTGTTATACTTGCAATCTTGGAAATAGATTTATCTGGTATTGCTCTAGGTGGTGCTGTTACTGCTATTGTAATTGGTTTTGCATTACAAAGTGTTCTCAGCGACTTTTTCAGTGCTTTTTCAATTTACTTTGATCGACCCTTTGAAATAGGTGATTTTATTATCGTTGGAGAATATGCTGGAACAGTTAAAAAAATAGGTATGAAGTCCACCAGAGTCGAGTTGCTTCAGGGAGAAGAACTAATTCTTGCAAATAAAGAATTAACATCAGCAAGTGTTAGAAATTTTAAAAAAATGAACAAAAGAAGAATTTCATTTGCGTTTGGTGTTACATATGATACCCCTTTAAAAAAATTGAAAAAAATTCCAGATATAATTAGAGATATTATCAATCCTGAAAAACTTGAATACGTTGACATGCTAGACCGTGTTCATTTTACAGAATTTGGAGATTTCAGTTTGAATTTTGAAATAGTTTATTACATAAAATCTAAAGACTATGTAATATATCGAGATACGCAACAATTAATCAACTATGCCATCAAAGAAGCCTTTGAAAAAGAAGGAATAGAAATGGCATTTCCAACTCAGACAATTTTTTTAAATAAATAATTTTATTATTTAATTGAAAGATATCTTAATACTCTAACATTTCAATAGATAATTTATCATTAACTTCAATAATTGCTCCTTCTCCGCGTTTTCCCATACTACAATTAACAACAAATGTTTCTTTAACTTTTGATAGTCCTGGATCTTCATGAATATGACCGCATAAAACAAGTCTGGGTTTGTATTTATCAATCATTTCACGTAATTCCTTACTTCCACCATGCATCCCTAAAAAAACCTTATCTTGAGCGCCAAACGGAGGAACATGGGTTATTAATATGGTTTTTTCGTCTAATAGTTTTTTTTCTTCAAAGGTTTTAAATTCTCTTGAATCAACTCCACTAATTCCAACAAAGGGAATTCCGTTTTTTACTATTTTTTTTAACTCGATTCTTGATGCCTTACTATTATCAATACCCTCTGCAACATCTGGTGTGTCAATATTACCAGTTATAGCAAATGTTTCAACTGGAATTTGATCTAAAAATGTTTTTGCAAGTTCTCCAGGTCCAAACTGTGTAATATCACCGCATATTATTACAAGATCAGGAGAAAATAATTCTATATTTTTTAAAACAATATTAAGTCGAAACTGGGATCCATGTATATCTGCAGTAGCAAGAATTTTCACAGTATTCACCAAAGAATATTTAGTTAAGTTGGTACGATTAAATCTTCATAAATAGAACGCAGATAATCAAATTTTTCTTCAAATATTTCAGCTTGTTTCTGAATTATTTTCTCAGCACCATTTATATCCATGTCTTTGACCTTATTTGCATAGCTAACAAAACGTCCTATCCAAAGTGTTTTTAAAGAGTCAAGTAGAAGGAATTTCTCAGAGTCACTTTTAACATTTTTCCAGGACGAAGCATAATTATATACTATTTCAGCCCAGATTTCAGGATCCAATTCTTCATTTTTATATACAATATGGTCCAAATCTCTTATGATACCATTAGGAAGATAACGCTTCATGGTATTTTTTGAACTTTCATACTCTGTTGCAAATGTTTTTTTCAGTTTAGGAATGTTAATTCTTACTGGAATCGGTTGCTCACTGAAACAATCTCGGTATATAACTTTTTGATTAGAATGAAATCTATTTTTCCAACAATCCTCATAATAATTCGCAAGCTCAAACATCTCTCCAGTTACTTTACGAAACATTGGAATTAATACTTTTTCAGGTTCAAGATATCTAGTCGTTGATTCATGAATTTTTAAAGCAAATAAACTCTCTTTTACTTTAAATCCTTCAGCTGCTGCAGCTGTAACTATAAAAATATCAATTCCAAAATCTGGTGGAAATAGCAGATGACCTCTTAATGTTTCATATAAATTTCTTGAAATTGCATATTCACCTGCAATAGGTTGACGAATATCAATTCCATAAAGAGCTCTTGTAAATGGATAAACTAGATTATTTGTGATAACTCCATCATTTTTATCTCTAATATAATAGGGAACAGTTAAATCTGCTCTACCATAAATAATTGGATTTACAATTGTTTGTATCCAACCTGGCTTAATACTCAATAAATCACCATCAAGTAAAACAATAGATTTGGCTTCAACTTCATGGGCAATTTCAAAAATAGTCATTACACCGGCTCCTTTTCCTTTATTAGCAATATCATCTGTAACTATCTTACAAATAGAATTATATGGTTGAAAGAGATCAATTGCTTCATAAGTATTATCTGATGATTCGCCACGAGTAATAACAATTGCTTTTGAAAAATCTGCAAAATATCTGTAAAGACCTTCATTTATAACATTTAAAACATTAAGAACAGTTGTTTCTACATTTTTACATAGAACACCTACCATTATATCAATAGGTGCCATTTTTTTACTTTCTTCTAAAATTTCAGTTTTTAATTTAAGATTTTTATTCCAATCTTGATTCATACATTTCTCCTCAACTATTCATTGTCAGAAATAACAACTTCTAAAAGTTGTTCTCTAATTTTTCTTCTGGCAGAAAGGGTTCTTAACCAATCTGGAATACGAGTTCCAACTGGTTTTCTCAAATAACTAGTACCAGCATTCATAATTTGCTGACTGAATTTTTCAACCATGCTTTCTTCAAGATGTCTATCATATTTTAAATCATTATAGTGAGTATCAGCATGATATTTTCTAATAGAATCTCTAGCATGTCTAACATATAATACTCTTAATGAAATAAGGCTCGATGTCGATATTTCAATATGATTTTCTTCAATTAATACACGCAATAGTGTTTTTAAAATATCCCCTGTCATTTTCATAAGACCTTTCTCACCAGTTCCAATGATCTGGTGTTTATGATCATAGAAACCTAAATCTGTTTGACAGATGTTTTTTCTAGCAACATTTCTATACATTTCAGCCATAATGCCTATTTCAAGACCCCAATCACCAGGCAAATCTACATCTCGTGCAAGGTCACTAGTAAGAGCAAATTCACCAGAAATAGGATATCTAAATGAACGCAAAAATCTAACAAAATCTGTCTCATAACCAAAGTTATCTATAAATGCTCTTAAAAGTGGATGTAAAAAAAGCCTAAAAACTCGACCATACATGATTTTTTTTTCTATATTAACTCTAGCATAATATCCTTTATTAAATTTAAAATCAAGTTCAGGTTCAATAATGGGATATAGAAGTTTTGTCGGTATCATTTCATCATAATTTAAAACATCGGCATCGTGAAGAGCAAAAGCATATGATTTTATACTAGCAATTCCCATAGCAAGCCATACGTCTCTACCCTTACCATAATATTTTAAAAGATTTAGGCCATCGCTCTTTAATTCATTTAATAATTTTTCTACTTTAGGACCATTACACCACATAATTATTTTCGGGATTTTTAAATTAGAAAAAAAACGTTTTACATAATTAAATTCGCTTTCATTTTTTGCAGCAAGAGGAATCACTACTTCCTCAAGATAATTACATTTGTTTAATCCATTTAAAATATTTTTTAATGCAGGGCTTTTTATTTCTTTATAAAGCATTGGCATTATAACAGAAACTGGGCGTTCACGAGCAGCATCTGAAACACTTTTAATAAGCATTTTTTTGTTAATACATAATTCATGAAGCGTAGTTATTTCATCCTGTCTTATATCCAAATAATCACCTTAAATATAATCCAATATTGTTCTCAAATCATTAGTTACAATATCTGCATATTTATTCACCTCTTCAGATGCGTTAAATGCTATACCTAGTCCTGCTTTTTTAATCATACTAATATCTACTATACCATCACCAATAGCAATAGATTCGTCAAGGGTAATTTCTAAATCTTTGCATAGTTGTTCAAGAACGCAACTTTTACATATTGAGTATATTTTTCTATTGCAAATATCTTCTGTTAGATCCTTGTTATGTATATCCAATTCGCCAGTGATAATATCGTTATTTGTTATAAGATTATTTGCAAATGAATAGTCGATTCCTAAACGTTGCTTTAAATCATCTGCTAAAATTTGATAACTATCAGTTACAATACCTGTAATTATGTCTCTTTTTTTTAGTTCTTTCAAAACATATTGAATATGATCTTGTAGGGGGACAGTTTGAAAAATTTCTATAAAATCTGCTTTTTTAAAACCCTTTGACAATTTTGCAATTTCGATACTTTTTTCATAATAATGCATACTGTCATTTTTAATATACTTCCATAAATCATCAATAAAACCTTTTTTTTCTGCAATTACAAATATTCCTCTACCTTTGATAAGTGTTCCATCCATATCAAATAATACTAATTTGAATTTATTCATTTTTTAATCGTCCTTATTGTGGATTTGCGTAATAATAGATTTTTTAATAAATTTTTCACCAAAATCAAATATACCAAAAACTTATTTCTCAATTCACATGCCAATTGTTACATTTAATTATAATGATTTCAAAAATCTATTAGGATATAGTATAACTAAAAAAGAATTATTAGAAAGACTTCCGATGATTGGTGCTGATTTAAATAAAGTGGAAGATGATGAAATTAGTATTGAATTTTTTCCAGATAGACCTGATCTTGCTTCTGTTGAAGGTATTGCTCGCGCATCAAGGGCATTTTTTGAGTTTGAAATTGGTTTAAAAAAATACAAAACTATCAAATCAGATATTAATTTAAACGTTGATCCATCTGTAAAAAAAGTAAGACCATTTATTGCAACATCTCTAGTTAAAGATGTGGAAATGTCAGATGAACTTATTTCATCACTTATGGAATTACAAGAAAAACTTCATCTTGGGATAGGTAGAAACAGAAAGAAAGTAGCAATCGGTGTTCACAATTTTGAACCAATTAATCCACCATTTACTTATAAAGCAGTTGATCCTGATTCAGTTGAATTTGTTCCATTACATGAAGTTGAATCAATGACCCTGAATGAAATTCTAAATCGTCATGAGAAAGGGATTGATTATGCTCATATATTAAAAGATTTTGATCAGCATCCCCTAATTGTTGATAAATACAATAATGTACTTTCATACCCTCCAATAATTAATGGTAGTTTAACAGAAGTAACACCTTTTACCTCAGATTTATTTATTGATGTAACTGGAACTGATCAAAATGCAATTAATTATGTTATTAACATTGTTACAACAGCACTTTGTGAACGAGGAGGCAAGATTTATACAACTCAGATACTCGATGTAGATAAGTCATTTATCTCTCCGAATTTACTACCTACTAAAAGAACGTTGGCAACAGATTATGTAAATAAAATTCTAGGAACAAAATTAAATGATAAAGATGTAATTTTTTGTCTTAAAAAAATAGGTTTCAATGCAGAAACCATAAAAAAATCAGAAATTAACGTTTATATCCCAGCATGGCGAGCAGATATTTTACATGAAATTGATTTAGTTGAAGATGTTGCAGTTGGGTATGGATATGATAAATTTGAAACTCAATTTCCAAAAGCTTTGACTTTTGGTAGAACCCTACCAGATCATGATTTATATGAAGGTCTAAAAGAGATTATGATAGGGTTAGGATTTAATGAAGTTACAACTTTTACAATCTCAAATGAAAAAGATGAATTTGAAAAATTAGGTTTAAAAAATATTGAAAGAGTCCAAATAGCCAATCCCATCGGTGAAGATTTTTCGTGCTTACGAGTAGGTCTTATTCCATCGCTTTTAAAAATTTTAAGCGAAAATAGACATCATCATTTACCACAACAAATATTTGAACTTGGAATAGTGGTTGATAAAAGCTTTAAAAATCTCGTTAATTTAGCTTTTGTAAAAATTGATGCTAAAGCAAGTTTTACAGAATGTAAATCAATTGTTGAAGCTATTATGAGGGATTCAGGTACAAGATTTACAATTAAAGATTATATTCATCCTGCGTTCATAAAAGGTAGATGTGCTTCGATTATAACTAGTAATAAGGAGATAGGTTTTTTCGGGGAACTTCATCCTAAGACTATTATGAATTTTGACCTGGAATATCCAATTATTGCCTTTGAATTAAAAGTTAATATGTTAAATCAATAAATATTATATTAGAAATTTATTCAGGAATTTTAATGACTATTGCTTGTAGCAAGTGTGATAAATCTGCAATAACATTTATTCGATATAATGGAACTCATTTATGTGAGGATCATTTTGTTTCTTATTTTGAAAAAAGAGTAAAAAAGGATATCAAAAAACAGGGCAAAACACCTAATAATAGTAAGATTGGAGTTGCAGTTTCTGGAGGTAAAGATAGTATTGTTGCTTTACATGTAATATTTGATATTTTTTCTAAACGATCAAACATAGATATTTATGCAATAACTGTTGATGAAGGAATTGACGGATACAGAAATAAAAGCATTAAATTTGCTAGTGAAAACTGTAAAGAATTAGGAGTAAATCATTATATAATTACATTCAAAGAGCATGTTGGATTAACAATTGATGAAATATCATCAAAAAAAAATGATTTAGGTGAATGTAGCTATTGTGGTGTTTTTAGGAGGTTTTGTTTAAATAGAAAATCAAAGGAGCTTGGAATTAATAAACTTATAACAGGCCACAATCTTGACGATATGGCCCAATCTATACTTATGAATTTTGTAAATTCAGATATTAAAAAACTTGCAAGGTTAGGTCCTCATAAAAAGGTTCAACCTGGTCTTGTCCCCCGTATGCTTCCTCTAAGAACCATTCCTGAAAAAGAAAATGCATTGTATGCAATTATTAAAAATATTAAGTTTCATGATGGAGAATGCCCCTATTCAATTAACGCTAGTAGGGGTATTTTTAGAGATATAATAGATAATCTCGAATTAAAAAATCCTGGAACTCGACATAGTATTTTAAATTGTTATGATGACATCAAAGATCTTTTAATTGATAAATACCCACCTGCTGAGTTAAATAAATGTAAAATATGCAGTGAACCGACATCTCAGAACCTATGTAAAACATGTCTTCTGAAAAAGAAAATTTTAAAATTTTAAGTATTAAAAAGATTTTTATTTAGAATCATACTGACTGTTTTTTAAAATGAAGCGTTTAAAAATAAATTGCAGACCACTTGATGATCTATTAGATGGCGGCATTGAAAGCAAATCCATTACCGAGGTATATGGAGAAGCTGGGTCAGGTAAAACTAATCTCTGCCTTCAACTATCAAGAGAATGTGCAAATAAGGGAAAAAAGGTTATATATATAGATAATGAGGGAGTATCTTTAGAACGATTAAATCAGATTTTAAATGGTTATAATAAAAAAGATATTCTTTCAAAAATATTATTTTTCCATCCGGTATCACTAAAAGACCAAGAAGAAATCATTAGAAAAGCAATAAAAATCCATGATGTTGGGCTTATAATTCTTGATACTTTTAATCTTTTTTACAGGTTAATATTAGAACATGATGAAAAACCTTCTTTTCGTTCACTAAATAGACAAATAACAGATTTACAACTTACCTCAATTAAAAATGATATTTTTGTGATGATAACAGGTCAAGTTTATTCAATTGAAAATAATGATGTAAAACCTTTTGCTGGTAAAGGAATTGAGCATATTGCCAAAACCATAATAAAACTTGAAAAGATTGGAATAGGTCGAAGACAAGCAACATTGGTTAAACACAGATCTATAGCTGAGGGAAAGAAGGCAGCGTTTACAATTAAATCTAACGGATTAGAATGAAAAAAATATTTTCTTGGTTAAATGAAAGCACATATATTAATCCTTTATCACCTGCATGTAAGATGTGTGCAAAAGGCTCCAAAATGGTAGTTTTGATAACAGGTTTATGTTCAAATAATTGTTTTTATTGTCCATTAAGTTATCGAAAAAGAGGTAAAGACCTTATTTTTGCAAATGAATGGAAACTTAAAAATGAAAATGATACCAAAAAACTCATAATGGAAGCCGAATATATTAATGCAAATGGTGCAGGAATAACTGGTGGAGATGCATTACTAGTATGGGAAAGAACAAAAAAATATATTGCGATTTTGAAGGAGAGTTTTGGCTCAAATTTTCATATTCATATGTATACTTCAGGTTTAAAAAATTACGATTATATTGATGAACTTGTTTCAGCAGGCCTTGATGAGATAAGATTTCATCCTGATCTTAAATATTGGAATAAAATGAATAAAAGTCCAATTATGCAAGCTATTAAAAATGCACTTGAAACAAATGTTAATGTTGCACTTGAAATTCCTGTTATTCCAGATATGGAATATGAAATTATATCACTTATTACTTGGTCAGATGATTTTGGTATTAAATTTATTAATTTAAATGAGTTAGAATTTTCTGAGACAAATGCAAATATGTTAAATAAAATGGGTTTTACAGTAAAGAATAGTATTTCAGCAGCAGTGAAGGGAAGCCAAGAATTGGCCTATAATATTATTGAAAAGTTATCAAGTAAGAATCTTGATATCGGATTACATTATTGCTCATCTTCCTTTAAAGATGGAGTTCAATTAAAAAATCGTATTAAAAGAAGAGCTAGAAATATTTCTAAATCTTTTGAAGTTATTACAACCGAAGGAACAATTTTGAAAGGTATTATTTTAAAACATGATTTTTCTTTAAAGCAAATTAAAAAAGTAATAGTTAGTAGATATAATTTATCTGATAGTCAAATCTTTTTAAATAAAGAAAAAAATAGAATTGAGCTTCCTATATGGATTCTTGAAAAAATTGCAAAAGATTTAGTAAAAAATGGCTTTGAATGTTTCATAGTTGAAGATTATCCAACTGCAGATGGCCTTGAAGTTGAACGTATTCCCCTGCCCCTCTAGCTTCTGAAAAAGATTTTTATATATGCCCCACATTCAAGGCATTACATTTCCTTAAGGAAAAAAATCAATGAAAGCTTCAAAAGGAGGCTAAAAAATGGCAATGTATGTTAAATTTCAAACCTCTAGAGAATTACAAGATTTAGCCTATGACCTTGTAGAAAAAGCTAGAGATAATGGAAAGATTGGTAAAGGCGCAAATGAAGCAACAAAACAGGTTGAACGTGGACAGGCAAAACTTGTTGTGATGGCAGAAGATGTTACACCAGAAGAAATCCTTGCCCATATGCCTATTTTGTGTGAGGAAAAGAATATCCCATATACATATGTTCCAAGTAAACAAGAACTTGGAAATGCAGCTGGACTTAAGGTTCCAACTTCAGCAATTGCAATAATTAATCCTGGAAAAGAAAAGGCAGGTATTGAAAGTATTGTTAAAAAAATTGAAACATTAAAGAAATAGGGATTGAAAAATGGTCGAAGGAACACCTTGTGAAGTTGTAGAAATCATTGATAGAACTGGTATGGCTGGAGAGGCCTCACAGGTAAAAGTAAGGGTCTTGGATGGAATGGATAAAGGAAAGATTATTACGAGAAATGTAATAGGTCCGGTTCAACTTGGAGATATTCTTATGCTCAGTGAAACACAAAGAGAGGCAAAGAGACTTGGCGGACCACGTTAGAGGTTTGTTTTATGGTTGAGAGACGCACTTGTTCATTCTGTGGAAATGATATTGAGCCTGGTACTGGTAAAATGTTTGTTAAAAAAGATGGTACAGTTTTCCATTTTTGTAAAAATAAATGCCAAAAGAATATGCTTTTGTTAAAACGCGTTCCCCGAAGGGTTCAATGGAGTAAGCATTACTCTAAAAAATAAGGCTATTTTTCTCTTTTTTTAAAATATAACCTTTAAATAATTGCTAATTATTGTCTTATCTGCAAATAATTATGGAGGACATTTTATATGGGGGATATTGAAATAAAGGCTATTAATATAGACAAACCAGATGATATAAATTTTATTTTAGGTCAGACTCATTTTATTAAATCAGTTGAAGATATATATGAGGCAATCGTAAATTCGGTTCCAAATGCAAAATTTGGCATTGCTTTTTGTGAGGCAAGTGGCGCATGTAAAATTAGAAGTGAAGGAAACGATAAAGAATTAAAAAAACTTGCAGAAAAAAATGCTGGAAATATTGGCGCTGGCCACTCTTTTATTATTTTTATGAAGGATTGTTTTCCATTAAACATTCTTAATTCAATAAAAAATATTCCAGAGGTGTGTTCTATTTTTTGTGCTACTGCAAATCCTACAAAAGTAGTAATTGCTCAATCAAAATTCGAAAATAAATTAGCTCGTGGAATATTAGGAGTTATTGATGGTTTTTCTCCTAAGGGAGTTGAAAATAAAGAAGAACTTGCCTGGAGGAAGAAGTTTCTTAGAGATATAGGTTATAAATTATAGTAGAATATATTTTATTTCTATTTATTCATATTTAATTAATTTTAACAAAAAATATATAAACTTTAATATTCATATTTTTAAATATTAATTTAGGAAATAACAATGAAGCAATTAAACAATTTTATCATCGCAATAGGAATTACATGCCTTATCTCAAATAGCCTTGTCTTGTTTTACACATTTTTTATTGCCTATTTAAATGATTTTCAAGTTTTAATTAATATTAACCAATTTGGCGAAGCTCATCTTGAATTTTTCTTAATTCCAATATCAATCATTTTAGGTATTTATTCGATAGTTTCACTATACAAACTGAATCTAAAATATAAAAAGCAAACCCAAAAGATGGATCTAACGTAAAACAGTTATTTATGAAAAAAATTTATTTTTTTAATAATTTTTTAAATGTTTTCATAATCTTCTTTCATAAATAACGAAAAGAGAGAGTTTTTTTGTGGTTATTTTATCTGAAAAGCACCGGAAGATTCTATATAGGTTTGTGAAAAGGTCAAAAAACTCTTGGATTATTGCTCTGTTCTTGGGATTCTTATTCCCTATGTTCCTGGTGGACTTTCTGCACCTTACTCATAATATTTAAAACAGCTATAACATATAAAAATATTATATAAACAATTGTTTATATAAAATTAAAAAAATCTATCTTGGTTAATACTAAATTCTAAATGAAATATGTTTTTTTATTTATGACCATATTTTCCAACAAGTGGAACAAATGCACATCCACCTAAATTTTTTGTTTTAATTTTATCCCCAATTTTTTCAATTAATTCAAGGTTGCATATCATTTGACCTACAGGTATCAATAATTTTCCATCATCTTTAAGTTGATCAATTAAAGGTTGTGGTATATCTGGTGCTGCACATGTTACATAAATTCTATCATATGGTGCATATTTGGAAAAACCTTCTGATCCATCACCTGTCTCAACTGTTACATTTTTAATTTTTGCATTTAATAGATTTTTTTTTGCAAAATCAGCTAAAACAGAAAATCTTTCGATAGTATAAACATGGCCGCTATCTCCAACGATTTTTGCAACAATTGCTGCATGATAACCAGATCCTGCTCCTATCTCAAGGACTTTATGGCCTTTTTTTAGATCTAATGCTTCAACCATTATTGCAACCATATGAGGTGCTGATATTGTTTGTCCATGTCCAATTTCTAAAGGAGTATCAAAATATGCATATCTTTTGATATTATCTGGAACAAAGAGCTCTCTAGGTGTATCTAAGAATGCCTTTTCTACATTTTCAGTATTAATTCTCCCCTCATATTTCAGTCTTTTTACCAGTTCTGTTCTCCCAACTTTATAGCTCATAATATAAATTAAAATAATAATAAAGTATTTAACTCTGTTTGACTGTTTTATTAATAGCATTGATTTTTATATAAAAACCCTGATTCGCCTTTATCATATGAAAAGAAAAGCAGTAATTGCTCTTGGCGGAAATGCATTGATTAAAGAATATCAAGAAGGAACAATTTACGAGCAATTTGCAAACACCAGAGAGATATCAAAATCTATCGTTAAAATTATAAAAGAAGGATGGAATGTTGTAGTTACCCATGGAAATGGTCCTCAAGTGGGAGCAATACTACTTCAAAATGATATAGCAAAAGATCTAACCCCTCCTATGCCTCTTGGTATTTGTGTTGCTGAAAGCGAAGGATTTATTGGGTATATGATTCAGCAGTGTTTGTCAAATGCTTTGAAAAAAGCAGATGTAAATAGACCTGTAGTGACTTTAATTACACAAGTTCTTGTTGATGAAGAGGATCCATCTTTATTGAATCCTACTAAACCTATTGGTCCATTTTACTCTGAGGAAGAAATTGATGAAATAAAAAAAGAAGGATTTGAGGTCAAAGAATTCCCTGAAGGCTGGAGAATAATAGTTCCATCACCAGACCCTAAATCTATTGTTGAAGGTGAAATAATTAAAAAAATGCTTGACGATGACATTGTAGTAATCGCTTCAGGGGGTGGAGGTTTACCAGTAATTGAAAAGAAAAAATGGGGACTTGATGGGCTTGAAGCAGTTATAGATAAGGATCTTGCATCAGAACGACTTGCAGAAGCAATAAATGCTGAAATACTTTTGATTTTGACAAACGTTGAATATGTTTATATTAATTATAAAACAATGAATCAAAAACCACTAAAAAATGTAACTCTAACTGATCTGAAAAAATATTATGATAAAGGTCATTTTCCTCCAGGGAGTATGGGTCCAAAGATACTTGCTGCTATACGTTTTCTTGAGTCAGGTGGTAAAAAAGTAATAATATCAGATGTTGAAAAAGGATGGGAAGCATTCAATGGAAAAACAGGTACACATATTAAAAAATAAAATATCTATTGAAATGGGTAGGATATTACTAATTTTAAATTATCTTTAAGATTCTATTGTATCGCTATCAAAGGTAAATATTTCCTTAATTTGATCTATTATAATGTCAATAATTCCGATTATTGTTGCTAATGCATATCGTATAATATTTGAAATTAGAAATATTAATAAATTTAATACAATCCATATTACTACAACTATCAGAAATAAAGTATTTAAAATAATGTAAAGAATATACGTTCCAAAAGTAATAATAAAATATATAATAATAAATAATATTTTTATTATAGATAATGTTATTATAAATTTAGGTTCTTCTTTTTTTTCTGTAATTTTAGCCTTTATATTATCACAAACTTTTTGTATTTCAATATCCTTAATTTTATCTTTCAATTCTCTCCAATCTATATTTCGTATTTTTTCCTTCAATTCTTCAATATTTATATTTTTTAATTCTTCTTTAATATCTTTAATATCAATTTTTAGACATTTTATTTTATCAATAATGTTAGATTCATTTGTATTTAAAGCTACATTATATTCAACCGCAGGAACTGAGGGTAATAATAATAAAATAAAAACTGAAAGCATGCTTCCAAATATTATTTTTCTCTTCATTATATACCTCTTTAAAATATAATAATGAAATAATTTAGTTTAATTAAAACTTTTCTATAAAATCAATCTTTTAAATATATAATCAGTTAAAATTAGGGATTTTTAAATTAATAACGTAATTTTGAACTTTAATAAAAACATTAGTATAAAAAGGTCTGTATAATTATTTTTGTTATAAATAATTAATATTTTCTATTTTTTTTTAAAAATTACATGAAAAACTATTATATACTTCTAATCAGATTTAAATTAATGGAGGAGGTAAAAAAAATTGAAGGCAAAATTAATCATAATAATTGTAATCATACTTTTTATTGCTAATATTTTACCAGTTATAGGAACTGTAATAATTGATAAAACTCCTTTTTCTTTAATTTCTTCTAATACTCTTTATGTTGGAGGAGATGGACCAGGTAATTTTAGTAAAATTCAGGACGCGTTAGATAATGCAAGTTTAAGTGATACAATATTTGTTTATGATGATTCATCACCTTATTTGGAGAATATATTAATTGATAAATCAATTATTTTGAAAGGGGAAAACAAGTATACAACCATAATTGATGGTAATGGAAATAGTGATGTTGTATATATTTTAGCTGATGATGTGGTAATAAGTGATTTTACTATTCAGAATATTGGAAGTAATTTTGATAAAGGGATAAATACTCATTACCATCAAGCAAATATAAGTATAATCAATAATAGAATTCTTCATAATAATGTAGGTATATATCTTAATAATTCGAGGAATGTTCTAATAAAAGAAAATAATATAAGTTTTGGCGAACATGGTATTTTTATTACTATATCTGGGAATATTATAGTAGAAAAAAATAATATAAGTTACAATAAATGGGGTACTAAGATTTCTCATTCAACAGTTACAATATCTGAAAATATTATTAGTAATAACGAAGTGAAAGGTATTATATTTGTCTGTGATGGAAGTGTAAAAATAGAAAATAATTATATTTCTTGTAATTTATCTGATTTTACTGGCGATTGTGGAATTGAAATTCATGGTAATAATAATATCATATCAGGTAATACTATAACTAATTCAGATAATGCTATATCTATGCATTGGTCAAGTAAAAATAGAATTGTAGGAAATAATATTTGCTCTAATAGAGATATTATGTGGCTGGATAATTCCAATAGAAATATAATTTCTAAAAATAATTTTATTAACAATGAAAATAATGGTAAGGAATTTACTTTTTTCAATTCCTACTTTAATAAATGGGAAAATAATTATTGGAATAGGGCAAGGATACTTCCTTATTTTATCTTCGGCAATATTGAGATAGGAATATTTAAGGTTCATTTCATACGATGGTTTAATATTGATTGGCACCCTGCTCAAAAACCTTATGATATAAGTATTTGAGAAATAGACCTAATTAATCCTTTAAATTAATAATCCTATCAAAAGACATTTTTATTAAAGAGCTGTGTATATCGATTTTTTAAGGTTATGGATACTTCACAAATTGAAAAACAGATAAAAGATATTGAAGATGAAATCTTTAATACTCAAAAAAATAAAGCAACAGAACATCATATAGGAAAATTAAAGGCAAAGCTTGCTAAACTTAGATCAGAAGTTGAAAAGAGAAAAGGGACAGGTGCCAAGGGTAAAGGCTTTGCAATAAAAAAATCTGGAGATGCAACTGTTGGTTTGATAGGTTATCCAAGTATTGGTAAAAGTACCCTTATGAATTGTCTTACAGATGCAAAAAGCCGGATTGGTGATTATTTTTTCACAACTCTTGATGTAATTCCTGGTATGATGAAATACAAGGGAGCAAATATTCAAATTTTAGATTTACCAGGGCTTATTTCTGGGGCGTCTAAGGGTAGAGGTCGGGGTAAAGAGATTCTATCTGCAATTAGAAATGTGGATCTCATTTTATTTATGATTGATGCTCAAAATTTTGATAATTTATATCTTATGATTAAAGAACTCTACAATTCTGGTATTCGACTGAATCAAAAAAAACCTGACGTTATTGTAAAAAAAACTGGTCAAGGTGGTATCAATGTTACAGCTACTGTTAAACTTTCTAAACTTGACAAAGAATTGGTGAAATCTATTGCATCTGAATATATTATTAACGCCGATATCATCATTCGAGAAGATATTTCTGAGGATCAACTAATTGATGTTTTTATTCAAAATAGAGTTTATGTATCTGCAATTGTAATTGTGAATAAAACCGATTTAATTATCAGGGATGAAATTAATTTTCAATTAAATAATATCAGGCAAAGTGGTTGGAAAACAATAGGTATTTCAGCTCTAAAAGAAACTAACCTTGATAAACTTCAAGAAATGATTTTTTTAGAATTAAAGTTCATTCGGGTCTATATGAAACCTGTGGGAAAAAAAATTGATTATAATGAACCATTAATTCTTAAAGAAGGCAGCACAGTTGAGGATGTATGCAAAAAATTACATAGAGATTTTAAAGATAAATTCAGATATGCAACTGTTTCAGGTCCATCTGCCAAACATGACATGCAAAAAGTAGGACTTGACCATAAACTAAAGGACAAGGATATTTTAACAATTGTAATTTCATATTAATTATTTTAATAAATTTTTAGCATATTTAATCATATGCTCTTTATTTAGTTCATATTTTTCAAGTAAATCAGGTGGTGAACCGCTTTCGCAAAATACGTCTTTTATTCCCATCCTTTTAAATTTTATACAAATATTATTTTCAGTTATTGTTTCAGATACAGCGGCACCAAGTCCTCCAATAATTGAATGCTCTTCTGCAGTAATAATTGCATTTGTTTCTTTTGCACATTTTTTTACAAGTTTTTCGTCCAAGGGTTTAATGGTATGCATGTCTACTACTTTTGCTTCAATTCCATACTTTTTAAGATCTTTTCTTGCTTCAAGGGCAGGTTCAACCATTGTTCCACAGCATATAAATGAAATATCTGATCCATCTTTAACAGTTATTCCTTTTCCAATTTGGATTTCATTAATGTCTTCTTCATCATAGATTAATGGTGCATCTGCTCTACCAACTCTTGCATACATTGGACCTCTATTTTCTGCCATTAGATGAACTATCTTTTTTGTTTGAGTTGCATCAGATGGTGCAAGAACTGTCATATTAGGTAAAACCCTCATTAGTGCTAGATCTTCTATCATTTGATGGGAGACACCGTCCTTTCCTACACTTATGCCACCGTGGGTTGCAAAAATTTTTACATTTGCGTTTGAATAAGCAATATCCATACGTATTTGGTCATAGACTCTACCAGTCGCAAATACTGCAAAGGTACTTACAAAAGGAAGTTTTTCACAGGATGCAAAACCTGCTGCTGTTGTCATCATATTTGCTTCAGCAATACCCATTTCAAAGAATCTATCTGGAAATTTTTTTGCAAACATTATTGTTTTTGTAGATTTGGAAAGATCAGCATCTAAAACCACCAAATTTTTGTATTTATCTCCAAGCTCAATTAGTGCTTCGCCATAGGCGTTTCTTGGATTTTTCATCTTTTTTTCGGCCAAAGGGCTGCCTCCAATTTTTTCTGAACATCATTTAGTTCTTTAATTGCTATGTTTCTTTCTAGTTCATTGGGTGGAACACCATGAAAGTCAACATTGTTTTCCATAAAAGAAACACCTTTTCCCTTTGTTGTATTAAGAATTATTAATGTTGGTTTTCTTTTATATTTATCAGCTTCTTTTAATGCTACAAGAATTTTTTTTATGTTATGACCATCTGTTTCAATAGTATTCCATCCAAATGCACTCCATCTCTCTTTTACTGATTCCAGTCGTAAAACATCTTCTGTGTAGCCGTCAATCTGTAAAAAATTTCTATCAATCATTGCAGTAATATTATCAAGTTTATAATGGGCAGCAACTGCTGCAGCCTCCCATACTTGACCTTCACCTGTTTCTCCATCCCCTAGCATTACATATACCTTGTAATCTTTTTTATCTAATTTGCCTGCTATAGCAACACCATTTGCAAAAGAAAGGCCATGACCCAGAGAACCAGTTGAAGCCTCAACTCCAGGTGTTCTGTTGCAGACTGGATGACCTTGAAGCATGCAGTCAATAGTTCTAAGATTATCAAGTTCATCTATTGAAAAATATCCACATTCTGCAAGAACAGCATATAGAGCTGGTGCTGCATGTCCCTTGGAAAGAATAAAACGATCTCTATTTGGATCATTTGGATTTTTAGGATTATGATTCATGTGAACAAAATACAGAGCAATAAGAGCGTCAACTGCAGAAAGTGAGCCACCTGGATGACCAGATTTTGCTCTATAAAGCATTTCGATTATATGTTTTCTTACTTTGACAGCCATTAAATCTAATTTTAAAATGTCCTGGTCATCATAGTAATTCATCGTTTGACTCCCTGGATTAAAAATGAAACAGTTGCTTCCGAATACTTTTACACGTAAAATACTTTTTGTAAATTTCATTTTTTTCTTATTTTTAATAATCTTTATAAAATCATTTAAAAAATTCTATGATTTTTTCTGAGTTAGGATTTTCAATTCCACATTTTTCAAGAGGAAAAAGAACTTCAAGAATCTTTACATCTGCAATAAAATCTTTAAGTTGATTATAAAAAAACTCAACTGTAATTTTCACATGCATTATGTCTTTTGCAGTTACCATGATCACCCAGTCAAAATCTCCATTAACAAAATAACTTCCAATCATGTTAATATCTAATTTAGTTAATTTTTTTTTCACTTCTCTACTCGAAATAATTTTTAATAATTCTTCAGATGCTGGTAAATTAGACCTTTTAAGAAGAATAAAATATTGATTGTAACCAAAAGCTTTATCATCTACAACTGTAGTGTATCCCCAGATTTTTTTTTCATTCTTAAGATGTTTTATAATTCTCCATATTTTTTGACGTGAAAAATTTAGTTTTTTAGAAAGAGTGTTTAAACTTGCATTTGCATTTAATTTTAATTCATCTAATAATTTTTTTGAATCATCCTTAACATCTTTTTTACTACGTTTTCCCATATTTTTTGTAATATTATTTTTATTCAATATTTTTTCGATATTTTTAGTAGAAACATATCTCTTTTTTTCTTATCTATAAGCAGACAATTATGTTAGCACTATTGATCTACACAATCACCCTCCTCTAAGGAGATATACTCCGTTCTCAAAAATTATATGCGACAACATGTATTTGAAATAAATTTTATGTAACATTTTAATTTTTACTGAAAAAATAAAAAACAATAATTGCATATATAATAATTTCATTTACTGATAATGAAACAATTTTAACAAAAAACCTAAATATTCAAAGCAGATATTATATAATGGGTCTAGCCTGTATGAAAGGTATGATTTATGGAGTCATTCCCAATTTTTCATATTCTTTCCTCCCATCGAAGCTAGACCTCTTTTACTTTAAGTATACAACAAAAGTTCTAATATAAATCTTGTTAATTTTTATTAAAATATAATTAACAATTGTTACTATGCTGAAAGATTTATAAATAAATAATAAATATTTGGGGGTAGAAAAAATATCTTTTTATGTTAAAACTTATCTCCACAATTAAACTTTTAATATCATTCACCTCTGCTTATCCCCGATGTACTATATACCGATATAGGATTTATAGTATACTAAACCCCTTTTTTCTTAATTTTTGTAAATAATTATTATTTGTATTTTAATTTAAAATTATATGTCCAAAGATCATAAAGAATAGAAAACAGCAGAACTAACACTGCCAGCATTATTTGGAGGTATGCCAAGTTATTTTGTTACAAAATTTTTTGATGCAACGGAATTATGCAACAAAGGTGTAAGGATTTGTTGCAACAATAATTATGGTTTTATTTGCCTATGCGGCTATTAAAATCTTTAACAAAGTTAGACAAGATATATAAAGTAAAAAACCATGTTAACAAATGTCAAGATAACTTTTATTACTATGATAAAATAGGACTATTTCCTCATATTCTTGTTACATTTCATAAAGCCAATTCTATGGTATCTTGATGCATTATATAAATCCTGATAGATTTCGGATTTGATATCCCGGAGCACAGGGCGGTTTGCCCGTGCAAAATCAAGAGTCTTTAAATCAATATCAACTGTTTTAATACTCTCTTTATAATAAGGTGCTTTTACAATTAGATTGGCGAGAGGATCATAGATTTGGGAACCACCCCAAAATACCAGATTTTCTTGAGTTCCTACCAAATTTACATAAATAAAAAATAATGTATTTTCAATTGCTCGAGCAGGAATTAATGTTTCAAAATATTTTCTAGTAATAGAGGGTGTTGCAGATATACAGACAATCATATCAGCACCTAAAAATGAGTATGCCCTGCAAAGTTCAGGAAAGAATATATCATAACAAACAATAAGACCAATTTTTCCATATTTTGTATTACAAAGAGTTAAACTTTCTCCTTCATCAAAAAATATTTTTTCTTCAAATGGTCCAAAAGTAGGTAAAAACCATTTGTTGTAACTATCTACCTTACCATTTGGATGTATTAAAATTGATACGTTATGAATTAAACCTCTTATAGTACTATCGATTAATGGCATTCCAAATATTATATAACAATTGTTTTTTCTTGCTAAATTCTTCATATATTTTATAGATGGTCCGTTGATTGATTCTGCAATATCGCGAAGTTCATCTTTGACATGATATCCACAGATTGATAACTCACCAAAAATGTAAATATCTGCTTTTTCTTTTTCAATGTAATTTTTCATTATTTCTAAATTGGCATTTTTATCTGCTAATTTAGGACGCATAGTAATAATTGCAACTTTCATATTAATAACTCCAAAAACTTGTATACAAAATTTTTTTTTAATATTGTTGTTAAAAATAAAGAATGTTTACCAATTAGATTTCAAATTAAGATAAGGAAAACTAATTTCATCAGATGATGTTTTTCCAGATTCATCATATGCTATGACTTTTACTTTATGTATAAAACAAGAAAATCTATTTAACATCCAGTTATATGGTTCTTGGGTATCTACAAATTGTAACTTGTTACCACAATAAAATTCAACCTTTTCAATTGGAGAGTTTCCAGGTTTGACATTTGCTTGAATTAATATATCATTAAAAACAATAATTTTATGATATCGTAAATCAAAATATGACTTATTTTTAATATACAATTTTCCATGTCTCGGATAAGATATTTTTACTTGAGGATATTCCATTTCTATATCAGCAAAATAAGCAATTGATCCGATAATTAATTTAGTAGTATTAACCAAATAACTAAAGTTAATATGTTCTACTGTGTCTTCTGGATTATGATAATATGAAAGATTTGTTTCTTCTTCAAAGTAAGTGATAACTTCATAACCATATTCTAAAAAATCATGAAAGTCGCTTCCAAATCTAGGTCCGCCTGGTTTTAAAATCCAATCTCCCTTTATATTAAAATTGATTCCATAGTTCGTATTTAATTCTTTTATTTTTTCTTTTATCCATTGAGAATCAGTAGATGGATATACTCTAAAGGTTTTTCCTCCATATGCAGTTTCAGCATATCCTATCATATCTGCATTGAAAGCAACAAGTATTTCTTCATTATTTTCATATAGTTCTTCAACATAGGCTCTGCTGCCTAATATTCCTACTTCTTCACCTGAAAAACAAACAAATTTAATAGTTCTATTAAATTCAAACTGACTTAAAATTTTAGCTGCAACAAGTGCAGCTACGACACCTGAACCATCATCATTTGCACCTGGTGATACTTTTATTGTATCGTAATGAGCGCCATAAATGATTTTTTCACTTTCTTCATTTTTTCCCTTCAAAGTCGCCTCAACATTTTCACTTTGATATATTCGAACCGGTAAATTAACGCTTAAAGATTTCCATTTTTGATATCTTGTTTCTAAATTAAGTTCTGAAAATTTTTCAAATAGATACTTTGCTGCTTGTTTACATCCTTCTGATCCTGTCATTTTAGGTCCAATTTCTACTAGTTCTTCAAGATAATCTTTAATTATTGATTCATTGACCATTTCTATTATTTGTTGTATTTTTGATTTTTCATATGATAAAGGATTTCTTTTTAAATAAGTCAAATTATAATTATTTTGGGTAGTAACAACACCAGGAGCAGACATTTGACTAAATAAAAGAGGCAAAATTATGCATATAAGTAAACAATATTTTCTTTTTTTCATGTCTTTCTTCTCTTTACAACCCATTATATAAATATAAATTAATAAATGTATTTATTAACAGTTAATAATAGTAAAAAATTATTGTGTGAGAGGCAACCTCTTTATTTATATGGATTAGAGATGGGTTTTTAAGATGGAGAGGTACCTCTCAAAATCTAGGAGGAAACGGAGGAGGAATTGTTTTTGATGGGTTAGGGAAAATAAGTGCCGATATCTTATTTGAGAGTTTTGGAATGGGATGCATATAAACATCGAATCGGCACAATTTTTTTCCTCCTAGTTTATCTACTCTATAAATATTTTTCAATCTAATTTTTTCAGTTAGTGATAAAAATTTTGATTTTTTGATGAATTTTTCCATTACCCCTCACTTTTTGCAATGCAATACTGCATTGCAATGTCTTAATATAATAACTTATATTTAAATATTTTGCTCTTTGCATTGCATTAATGCAAATCAAAAGAGAAATGCATAAATAGTTTACAAATTATACCTATTTAATGAATGGTTATGAGCATGAGTTTGCTCTAATAAAAAAGATTTTACAAGAAAACCCAAAGGGCATGACTGTCACTGACATTTCTAGAAAAATTAAGATTAATAGAAATTCTGTAGCGAAATACCTTGATATTATGAGAATATCCGGCCATGTCGAGATGATTACATTTGGACCTGCGAAAGTTTATTTTCCGTCCCGTAGAGTACCTATTTCAAATTTACTAAATTTTACTTCAGATTATGTTTTAATTTATGATGATGCATTTAAAATAATTATTATAAATGATGCTTTTTTAAATTTTATAAATGTCAATAGAAAAGAAATCATTGGTCAAAAGGTTCCAGATACATTATCAAAAATATTTAATGATGAAAGTGAACTATTACTTGCATTGCAAGAGGCTTTACAAGGAAAAGATTTTTCAAAAGAATATTTATTAGAAGGATTTGGAGTAAAATTTTATCTTAAAGTGAAAATCAAACCTACAACTTTTGAAGATGGAAAAAATGGTGCAACAATTATAATAAAAAATATCTCAGATAAATTAAACGCCGAAAAAGCATCAAAGCAAAGTGGAAAAAATTATCGAAAACTCATGAAAAAATAAAATTATGTGGTTAGAAGATATATTGTAAGATTTATCATAAAAGCAGTAAGTACAATCAGCGTAAGTATTGCATTTGTTTTAAGATTAAAAATTCCTATCCAATCTAGTATTGCAATTATTATGTATGATAAAACCAGCATTACAATAAGTAAAAGAATTACTAGTCCAACTGCATAAAGGGGATTTGAATAGGTTTTTGCTTGTTCCAGTAGAATCCATACACTTGCAAAAAAAGCAAGCAATCCAACTGTTATTTGCACCTTTAATCTTTCCTGCATAAATTTGTCAGTGCATTTTTCTTTATAAAATTTTTTAAAAGAAACAGAAATATCGCTAATTTACTTGAAAAATAAGGATATTTATAAAATATTTAATTACAATAAATTATCAATAGAACTTCACCCTGAGGTATATGATCCTGCAGAAGATACATTTCTTCTTCTTGAATCAATAGATATAAAAAAAGGTAATTTGGTTTTAGAAATTGGTACAGGTTGTGGAATAATTGCTCTTAAGTGTGCAAGAATTGGCGCTAATGTGATATGTTCAGATATCAATCACTATGCAATAAAACTGGTTAAACGTAATTATCAAAGGAATAAATCCTTAATAAAAGGTCGATTTGAAGTAAGAATTGGAGATTTATTTGACATTGTAAAAAAACAAGAAAAATTTGATGTCATAATTTTTAATCCTCCCTATCTTCCTACTAAAAGAAACGATTGTGTAGGTGGTTCAGGATGGTTTGATATTGCAATAAATGGAGGGGTTGATGGACTTTCTTTAACAAAAAGATTTATTGAAGAATTAAAAAATCATCTAAAAAGACAAGGTAAAGCCTATTTTGTTTTTAGCTCCCTTGCAAACAAAAAAAGGCTTGAATATATTTTAACAAAATCCAAATTAAAATATAGAATTGTTAAAAGTCTAAAATTTATTGATGAAATAATTAATGTTTATCAAGTTAATTTTTAAAAAAAAGATTATGAAGGAGTGAAAGCTCCTTCAATCCAACCTCTTGAATATGGTCGTCGACTAATCCACTGTCCAGAGAAATCGTTTCCATCAAAGGTACATCTTCCAAATATATTGATAGTATTTCTTGGTGTCGGGACTTTGATTATGAAATGATTTAAATAAAATATACCTCTGAATCGTCCTTGTTTTTCTCCTGTAGTTGCAGTACCCCAAATGACTTTAAATCGAGTTCTTTCTTTGTAATTTCCGTTCAAAATAATCTCTGTATCTGATGAACCCCTTCTGCCTATTTCTGCAGTAAACGTTCCTTCTGTTGTTAGAGCTCTTGGTTTGCTCCTCGGTATAGTTACTTTTAATTCGTCAGACCAGCCACTTCTCTTTCCACGTTCATCCCTTGCAACAACCTTTATTCCATATGTTCCATCTGCTTTCCAGATTTTATTGGCTGTTACTTGATCTCCACTCTTTATTGGTCCAATCCAACCACTATCAGTTCCGTCTCCCCAATCAAACATGTAATAAATATCATCTTCTTCTGGATCTGTTGTTGAGGAAATATACATTAATTGCTCATTAGGCTTTCCAGACGTTGGTCCAACCGGTGTTTCAGGTGTCTCTGGAGGTAGTGATTTTTCCCCTATCTTTAATGTCGGATCACCAAAGAGTATCCATTCTCTAGATACCTTATGATCCATTGGCTTCATATTTGATTTTATATATCTATCTTGAGCATTATACCACATTTCACCTAAGGTTGTTGATTCATCTAGCATATAGGATCTAAACGTATCTAAAGCCATTTTGCCTATTAACCCTGATGCAATTCCGGTTCCGACATAACCCCAACCTAGTGCAGTTGCCCCAAAAGCACCGATTCCTCCACCATTTGGATTATGTAAAAATGCCCAATTGAAGGAATTGGAATCTACATTAAATTTAGCTGTGGAACATGCTTCTACAACAACGATTGGTAACTTGTTTCCATTTGAAAGATCTTCTATTTGAAAGTTAAAAATACCTTGGGTTGGCGTTGGTGTCCAAGAATGTTTTTCTTCTGGATGTGTTGCCCATACATTTGTATTCCCATGACCTGAGAAATATACAAAACCACAACCATAATTAATAGCTTTTTGAATTGAAGCTACACCTGTTGGAATCCAACTAGTTAATACACCATTTGTAACCCATAGTTTCTCTGGACTAAAACCATCCATTATATCTATTGCTCTCTCGTTTATAAATTCACCTTCAACAGTTTTGTAATCTGGAGATGTATCACCACCAATTACAACAAAATCTGAGAACCAATCTTCTTTATATGCTTGGCTTTGTTCATAATAGATAACCTTATTTACATTTGCTTGAACTTGTGCTCCAGTGGTACATGGCCACCTTCCTAGGTATACATCTGGTAATAGGTCAACTTCGTCTGTTTCATTGTCCCATTGGTATTCTCCAAATTGATTATTACCGTTAGAATCCCAGTCAATAAATTCTGAATATTCGTTATAGATATCAGCATAATATAGGTCACTAACAAATATCTCTGAATACCCACTTTGCTCGTATTCCTCTTGAATCCAGACATAGACGTCTCTTGAGGGAAGTTTTGATTCACTTCCAACTAATAAGATATTACTTGTACCCCAATTTTCGATTGCATCTCTTATGAAAAATTTGATTCTCTCCTCGCTATCTCTACCTTGTCCGGTATAAATTTCGTTAAGCCCAACAAATTTTGTTGTTATCCCTCTTGAGTTTTTATGGGATATTAATTCTGTTAGTTCATCGCTATATTCGTCTGGTGCAATAACTACAAATTGATAATCTTCTTGGTTAGTTGATTGATAATCAGATGGCTCATATGTAATTGATATATCTGCATCTTTTATCCATTCGATTAATTTTTCAGTTGGATGATATTTAACAGGGTTTATTTGTACTGTTACAATTATACTTAATTCTCCCTTTTCAAGTCCACTACCAACATCATATTCAAACCAGTTTGAAGGATATGGTTCACTCCCATAGTCAATAATCTGATTTACAATTGGTGAAACAACCTTCTGACTAACTAGCACAGCCTGAGGAGTAGGCTTTAATTCTTTTGTAACAGTTTGGGTTTGAATGTTAGTTGGATTACATTTTACAGAGTTTATCTTTGTTCCAAAAGGAAATACAAATTTCTGAATATAACTAGGTAAAATAGGCTTTCCTTGTTCCATGATGTATCCATTTGCTTGATCAATAGATATTGTTACAAATTCTGTCTCACTCTTGATTGTTGGTTGGGTAAAATTAATAGATATATTTTTGCTTATAATTTCTTCATTTGGTATAGCAACAGCTCCGAGTCCGCTAAGGACCAAAACTCCCACCACGATAAGTGGTAAAATTTTTTCCAATTTTCTTACCCCCGAATTAACAATTGTTAATTAATACTTTATTAGCTTATAATATTTAAACTTTTTCCCCAAAAATCAATTTAAAAAGTAGTATGTTAACAAGGAGCAAAATGTAAAAATTAGAATATTTCAACGACTAAAATAAATTTTTAAGAATTTACAAAACTTTTGCAGTTTTCATATTGACTGAAGAAAACAATGCTCTTTCGATATCTTCATCAACTGATGAAACACCCATCGTTTCAATCGTTGACACCTTGAACCAATAGCTTTCAA
>CAYFVP010000002.1:0-1699 GCA_964346655.1 uncultured Thermoplasmatales archaeon | reverse complement strand
ATGTTTCCTATCAAATTGATTGGGATGATGGAACATATGAAAATTGGACAGACTTTTATCCTTCTGGTGAAGTAATAACACGGAGACATACCTATAATATTTATGGTGATTTTGAACTCTGTGCCTATGCTAAAGATATACATAATGATATAGGACCAAAGGGAACCTATCCAGTGATAATGACACAAAGCAAACAGAGAGGAGAGGATTGTAACTGTAAAGAAATTGATAGTATACATCTAGTTAGATTGGAGAGGCAGTTAAACAGGTTGGAAGTCTATAGTAAGTTGTTGTTGGTGTTGTCAAGAGATAATCCAGAGATACAAGTGAAGATTGAAGAGTTATTAGATGAGATTACAACTCTTAAAGAAGAATTAGGAGATGACCCATCTTACCCAGTTATTTGTGGAATATTAATAAATATTCTTAATGGTTTATATGAAATTGTTAGACCTTTTCAGGAAAGGTGCGAATCAAGTGAACCATACACTTTATCATATATTATATGGTGTGCTTTATATCAGATTGTGGTATATATTCTAGCACCTATATGGGGTCCCATAGCGGGTCTTGCTGTTCTTCTTAGGTGTTTTGACCTTAAATATGATTAATCCCATCTAAAAGTTTTATATACCCATTATTTGATTTAAATTATTGGAGGAGGTAAATTTTGCATAAAACCATCTTCATCATTGGAATCATATCTCTTTTCATCTTGTCAGCAGTGGCTCCTATTAGTGTTGGTTATTATGTAAAAACACCCATTGGAATAGAATCAACAACAAGTGATGGTGGTCCTATGGATTCAGCCTGGCCGATGTATTGTCATGATACACATCATACAGGTAGGAGTTCTTATAATACTTCCAGTAATGTTGGTTTTGATAAGTGGTGGTTTAAATGTTATGATTATGTCGAGGGTTCAGCTACAATTGATAAAGAAGGAGTAATTTATTTCGGAGGCGTTGAAGAGGATTATTCCATTTATCTTTTTGCTGTTCATCCTAATGGGACTTTAAAATGGAAATGTAAAATCGACTGGTTAATTGATGCTGCTCCTACAATTGCTGAGGATGGAACCATTTATGCAGGTGATAGTAGTGCTGGATATGGAAAATTGTATGCTATCAATCATAATGGGACAATAAAATGGAAATATCATACTTATGGAGAGATGTTATCTTCTCCAGTTATTGGATCTGATGGAACCATTTATGTTGGAGATGGTGATTATTATATTAATGCTATAAATCCTAATGGAACACTTAAATGGAGATTTAAAACAGGTCTTGTGGTCTATTCATCACCTGCAATTGGTGATGATGGGACAGTTTATTGCGGAAGCCATGATACATATCTTTATGCTTTATATCCCAATAATGGAACCTTAAAGTGGAGGTATAAAACAGGACATTGGATACGTACAAGTCCTTGTATCGGTGATGATGGCACTATTTATGTGGTTTCACTTGATGATTATCTTCACGCTGTGAGTCCTAATGGTACATATAAATGGAAGACAAATGTTGGTGCAGGTACATCTCCTACGATTGGTCAGGATGGATCGATTTATTGCGGTTGGGATAGACTTCATGCGGTAAATCCTATTGATGGTTTAATAAAATGGTCTTTTAATCCAGGTACAGATAGAGTTATTGAAGGTGGAACACCATGTAATTCTGCTGATGGTACTATTTAT
>CAYFVP010000001.1:0-1827 GCA_964346655.1 uncultured Thermoplasmatales archaeon | reverse complement strand
ATTTTTATAATCCTTCTGTAATACTTCGATAATTTCTTATCGATATGTCACTTCGTCTAAGAATATTGTTTTTATTTAAACCAATTTTCTCTTTTTTATAAGTGACTGAGTTAATGATTTTATTATTCTTGAAAAATCTTCTTTCGGTTTTTCTTTTTTTTTCACCCTTTTCAAATATGTAGGTTTTGTCTTATTTTTTAAATAAGATATACATATTTTCCGTATATTAAAGGCTCCATTGAAATCTCGTTCGAAATATTTATTACAAATAACGTTTTTACAACGCAATAAACCATGAACAATTATTTCATTATCCTTATACGGTTTTGGATTTTTTCGTTTCATAAACTTTTCTGTTTCTTTACCACAATAATGACACATCTTTGATGTGTTGTATTCATCTATATTTATTATTCTGAAATATTTTGATAATGTTCTTTTCAATCCTATTCCTTTCGTTGGCATAAAACCTCTCAATTGTTTACCTATAGACCAATCACCATATGCTATTATTATTTCCTTTTGGTCTTTAGTTTTATATTTCTCCTTTATTTCATTTATCAATCTTGCTTCACTTATTTGACTTCTTATAAATGTTCGCCATTTCTCTTTCCTATATATTTCATCTGCATATTGTTGGATTAGATGTCCAGAGTGTTCCTCTTTTTTTATTAGATATTTTAAAAATTCTTCTTTTATACAAGATTTTGAATTTGTTTTCGATAATTCCTCTTCGACTTGTTTTGTCAATTCTTTTTTTCGTCTTTCCAATTTTCTCTGTTTTTCTTTAAATTTACATTCATAACGTCTTTGCAATGACGTATATCTTAGTTTCTTCCCTAATTCATCAACCAAATAAATTAATGAACGTTTTCCAGGATCACATCCTAAAATTTTACATTTTTTCAATTCATCTAATTCATTTTCATCTAATTCATCTACATATTTAAAATTATCCTTCTTTTTGTTATTTCTTATCATTCTCCTTCCATATAACTCCTTTTTAACTTGAACCATTGAAACTGAAATTCCATCAGTATAAAGCAAATAATTAAATACATATTGTTTATTTTTTATCAACTTTTTATTTTTGCTATTTAATAACTTATCAAAATAAGTATTCCATATAAGAATTTTATCATCTTCGCTTTTTTTTGAATAAAATTTTGTTTTGTTTTCTTTTAACAATATATCTTGAATAATTGTTGTGTCTATTGGAATACATTTTGGTATATATGAATTCCTTATAGGAAGACATTGATAAATCCTCATTTTATTTTTCTCTTCATCTTTATCTAATGATAAATTATATTTTTCTATTTGTCTTGAAAATCTTATCATTATTGGTAAATATTTTTGAGGATGTTTATCTAAATCTTTTTTAAAAGTATTCTCTTCTAATTTTGGCAAATAAAAATCTCTAATATATAAAGCAGTTGTCGAAATATCTAATTCTTCTTTGTTATTTAGTTTAATTTCTTTATTAGAAATAATTAAATTAGCAATTTTATAACATTTCTTTTTTGCTATTTCTATATTTTTGGATTTAAAATAATAATAAATAAAATTCTTCAAATGAGTGAAAAATCTTTGTTTGATATTATTTTCAATATTAGTAACTATATCAACAAAAATATATCTAAATATATGTGATAAATTTTTATAATCTATCTTTGAATGATTAAATTTAGTATATGTCTCATTATAAAGAATATTCATTTCTTTGATAACTTCTTTGAGTAATTTAGGTGGTCTACCACCATTATATGTTTTCTTTCCTACAACATTAAATACAGCCAGCAAAAAATTACTATCAATATATGGTAT